>NZ_MKKG01000009.1:0-111000 GCF_001942325.1 Gordonia sp. CNJ-863 | reverse complement strand
CGGATGATCTGATCCGGCGTATGCCGCCGGCGCTTGCTACCTGCCATGTCGTCGTCGATTCTTCCTGCCCAAACACTCGGGCAACAGAGTCGCACAACAACTGGACCACTACGAAGGGCCCACCTCACATCGAGCTCACATCCTGGTGGATGGTGGTGACATCGGTGCCCATCTCGGTTTGGCCGGTACCGCCCGTTCTGGAGACGTCGAACTCGACTCAGATGTCGCAACCGGACTCCTCCGCTACCTCTCCGTGCGGAAACTGGCGCCAAGGTTAGTGTTGTGGGTTCTGCGGTGGTGACGACGTTGCCAGTCGTGTTGAACCGGGGCGCGCGCACAACAGTCGAGTGGCACCAACTGAGTGAAGGTTGTTGCGTCCGCCAGCGCACACCGCCTCGAAGCTCGAAGCGTTGTCTAGTCGAGACCTATGTAAACCATCGGTCAGATCCTCGTGATGATTACGTCGTAATGCCGGTGTCTGGCGATCTGAATCTCGATTGTGTAACGGTAGTGTGCGGATCGCCGTCATGCTGCTGAGCCGCAGATGCGTGGCGCGACCGCACGCTTACACGAACTGGTGGACGAGGTTGAACCTCGACGTATTAAGTCATGTGGTCTTTGGTGCCAGTTGTAAGTGTCACTCATGCTCGCCGTGAATTTGTCGATCGCGGTTGCTCCCGAGAGGCAGGAGCGTTGGTCGATCTCCATCGCCTCGGACACCTACCCTCACCTTCTTGATGGAGTTGGTGCGCAATCGGTCAAGGAGGCAGCGGTGGTCCGTAGAACGGGCTGCCGTGACCACGACTACACATCGCGACCAGCTGATGACCAGCGAGGGCGGTGAGAGCAATTCAGGTGACCAATCTTTCGATGTCCGCCTGAAGAGGGTGGTGCCCCCACCAGGGCTCGAACCTGGGACCTGCGGATTAAAAGTCCGTAGCTCTACCAACTGAGCTATAGGGGCGTACCCGGCGAGCCGGGCGTCGACGAGTTTACAGCTTCACTCGGTGCTCCGAGCGGGGGCCTACACGTGTGTCGCGCACGTGCACGTGCCGCTCTGGGCCGGCGGCCTACTCGTGTGCGCGGGAGAGTGCGTCCCGTTCTCAACCAGCTCCCGGGACGTCGGTCATGCAGCTGCTCGCGACGTCCCGAACGGGGTTCTCCACGTGTCCTGCGCAGATGCGTCAGAAATGGCCGTTTTAGGCCCCTGACCACACGATTTGTGGTTTGCTCGAAACCTGTCATAAGCTATGCGAGCTCCCAGCGGAGAAGCGAGACCGGCCCCCTTCGTCTAGCGGCCTAGGACGCCGCCCTTTCAAGGCGGTAGCGCGGGTTCGAATCCCGTAGGGGGTACGCCTGGACGGCACTCGGCAACGAGAGTCGGACAGAACAATTAAACAAGGCCCTGTGGCGCAGTTGGTTAGCGCGCCGCCCTGTCACGGCGGAGGTCGCGGGTTCGAGTCCCGTCAGGGTCGCCAGAGATGACCGGCGCATTCGGTTCTACCGGATGCGCCGGTTGTCTTAGGGCCAGGTAGCTCAGTTGGTACGAGCGTCCGCCTGAAAAGCGGAAGGTCGTCGGTTCGATCCCGACTCTGGCCACCATGAAAACCTCCCGGTTCATCCGGGAGGTTTTTTTGGTGGTCGGAGGGGGTCTGGTGTCAGTGGCCCGGTGTCAGGGGCCCGACTCAATCTCGAGCAGTCGGGCGTCGAGGGCGGTCGACGGGGCCTGTCCGTCGTCGTGGGTTCACGGTGATCAGTCTGTCCCGCCCGCGGTGCGTCGGTCGCCGTCTTACCGGCGGGCGCTGCTGATGCGCAGTCCGCGCAGGGGCGAGCGCGTCGTCCTCCAGCCGTTCTCCAACTATAGTTGTGTTACTCCAACTTTCGTTGGAGAGGGGTGCGCCATGCAGCTCAACAAGCCGTTCGCGACGGTGACACCGACCCTCGACGGCGACGTGCTCGCGGTGCTGGCGGCCGCCGACCTCACATTCACGATCAGCCAGGTCCAGCGCATCCTCGGCAGCGCATCAGGGGAAGGCATCCGCAAGGTCCTCAACCGGCTCAGTGCACAGGGCGTGGTGCTGCACGATGAAGTAGGTCGGACGCACACCTACCGCCTCAACACCGAGCATCTCGCGGCCCCGCCGATCATGGCGCTCTCCCGGCTGAACTCCACCTTCCTGCAGCGCCTCGAAGAGCACTTCACCGAGTGGGAGACCGCACTGCGGTACGCCGCGGTGTTCGGGTCGGCGGCGACGGGGCGGATGAGGCCCGACAGCGACATCGACGTGTTCCTGGTGCGCGCAACCGATTCCGAGGACGACGCGTGGGACCAGCGGGTCACCGGACTCGCTCGACTGATCACCGCGTGGACCGGCAACGACGGCCGGATCGTCGAGTACACCGAGGACGAGTTGCGCGCCGCGGTCGCCGCCGGCGAGCCGCTGCTCGGCGACGTGTCGACCCAGGGCCTCACCGTTGCGGGGACACGGGCCTGGTTCACCGCGCAACTGCGCCCGGCGAGGAGCTCGTGATGGCGGGGCAGCGCAAATGTGACGCCGCGGTCGCCGCCGGGCGCATGTCCAAGGCGACCGAGTTTCTCGATGCCGCCGACCATCTCGGACGGGAGATGCCCAACGCTGCCGGGGACCTCTACGTGGATGCGGGTATCGCAGCCTCGGACGTCATCTGCTGCGCGCGGCTCGGCGTGCACTCCAACACCGGTAACCACAGCGAGGCCGTCGCCCTGCTCAAGCGGGCAGACAGCGGATCCGAACGGCACCTGAACACCCTCCTGAGCCGGAAGAACAAAGCGGCCTACACACATCAGGACCTCACCGCCGCGGAGTTGACGAAGATGGGCCGCGCGGCGGAGCCCCTGCTCGAGGCAGCCAAGAAGGTCGTGGCAGCCCGCGGATAGTTCGCCGTTTGCAGCTTCGTGTTCGGCGAGGACGATCCGCGTCCTCGGAACAGCGGAAGGTCGTCGGTTCGATCCCGACTCTGCCGGGTCTAGTCGATCCCGGTGGGGCGCGCATCGAGTGCCGCGGCCACTGCGTCGAGCTCCCCGTCGAACAGGTCCGCGTAGGTGTGGGCGGTCACCGTGATCGACGCATGCCCCATCGCCACCTGCAGCAGCCGCAGATCCGCGCCGGCGGCGCGGGCCAGACTCGCATAGGTGTGACGCAGATCGTGCACCCGCAGCGTCGGATAGCCCAGCGCGGTGACCTGCTCCCGCCACCGCACCGCGCGCACCCAGTTCTCCCGGCTCAGCCGCGCCCCTTTGGGTGAGGTGACCGCGGGCGCGGTGCGGGCCCGGCCCTCGACGCGGGCCGCCAGCACCGCGACCAGCGACCGGGGGAGCGGCACCGTGCGAATCCCGGCCCGGCTCTTGGGTTTTCCGGTCATCAGCGTGCCGCCGACCTGGGTCATCGAGCGGCGGACCGAGATCCGCCGGCGCGCCAGGTCCACGTCGGCGACGTTCAGTCCGGTCAGCTCACCCCAGCGCAGCCCCGTGTAGGCGAGGATGCGCACGATGTCGCCCTGCGGGCCGCAGCGTCTGGCCAGCTCGTCGACCTCGGCGTGGGTGAGGTAGAGGTGCTCGGCCAGATCCAGCGGCGGGAACACCGTGCGCTCGGCCGGGTTCTTCAGCAGCAGACCGTCGGCGACGGCGTGGGCCAGGATCATCCGCAGCAGCGAGTGCCGCCAGCGTTTGGTCCGCGGCGAGCAGTCCATCGCGTTCACCCACGTCTGGATGGACTCGCGGTCGACCTTGGTCACCGGCCACGCCCCGAACTCCGGTTGCACGTGCAGCCGCCAGTTGTCCTCGAAGCCGCGCCGGGATTTGGGCGTCACATCCTGGCGGGTGGCCAGCCACGACGCATAGACCGACGCGACGGTGACCGCGTCGCCGCGCCGCGGGTCGAACACCACGCCCCGGGTGCGCGCGGTGATCGCCTCGGCCTCGAAGGCCCGGGCCTCGCGCAGCGTGCCGAACACCTTGCTGCGGCTGCGCCCGTCGGGCAGCCGCCAGGTCACCCGCCAGCGCGGTGCTCCCGCGGCCGTCCGGTACTTGGTGACGCTCATCGGGGCCGGCTGGGGGTCAGGTCTGCGGGGATGGGGATCCCTCCTTACCCGTCGTGGGTGGGCGGTCTGTCCACACTGAGACGCATGCGGAGGGCGCGCGGTTCCCGCCGGGGGAGTCCCACGGAGAACTGCGGTGCGTGCTGTGGTTGCCGACCACCCGCGCCGCCGTGCGCGGTCGGCGGACGAGATCGGCACGCCCACAGCGGATTCGCGGCCGTCGCCGGTGACGCCCGAGTCGATCCGGTCGGCCGAATCGTCGGGTCGGGCACGTGGTATCGGACGACGAGGCGCTTCCTGACTCGGTCGTGACTGCCTCTGGGGACACCGGTGTCGGTGTCCGGGGCATCGGCAGCCCGGCCGGCGGGCGCGACCCCGACCCGGACCTGTTCGAGGCCTGAGAGATCGACGACCCGCACCACGACGAGCCCCCGAGAGGGTCGGCTCATCGCGGTGCGGTGTCGGCTGTTTCGTGCCGCTCGCGGTGATTGCCGCGGTAGAGGGTCGTCGACCCGTAATACTCTCCCCATGAGAAATCGCGCCACCTCGGTGATCGTCCGGAGCACCTACGGGACCGCGGCCGTCGAGTGGTTCCTCATCATCGCGATCGCCACGATCCTCATCACCCGGCTGTACCTGCAACTGACCGGCTACCCCCAGGTCGGTGGCGGCACCCTCCACATCGCCCACGCCCTGTGGGGCGGTGCGCTCATGATGGTCGCGCTCGTCACCGGCTGGCTGTTCCTCGGCGCCACCGCGCGGGTGAGCGCCGTGGTGGTGGGCGGCATCGGTTTCGGTCTGTTCCTCGACGAGGTCGGCAAGTTCGTCACCCGCGACAACGACTACTTCTACGGCCCGGCGCCCGAGATCATGTACATCCTCGTGGTCCTGGTGCTGCTGGCCAGTCGCATCGTCCGGGACCTCAACCCGCCCACGGGTGCCGAGGCGCTCGCGAACGCGGCGTCGATCGCCGCCGACGGCGTGGCGCACGGGCTGCCGGACCGTCGACGACGACAGGCCGAGGAGTGCCTCGCGTCCGCCGCCCACAACGGCTTCGACGCCGACACCATCGCGAATGTGCGGGCACTGCTGGAATCGAGCAAGGACACCCCCGACCGGCTGATGATCCTGCGGGACCGGGCCGTGCGCCTCATCCCAGACTTCCTGCGCAGCCCGCGCTGGGTGCCGATCGTGGGATGGTTCCTCGTGGTGGCCTCGGCCGCCGGTGTCGTCGTCGGAGCACTCAGCTTCGTGTTCACCAAGGACCGTTTCGACGACCTCGACATCTACGTCGAGCTCGCCGACAACCGCATAGCCACCTGGATCCTGTTCCTGAGCGCGATCGCGACGCTGGCACTGGCGTTGCCCGCCATGCTCGCCCGCCGGCGGGGGACCGCCGGGCTGTGGCCGCTGCGGACACTGCGCATCGCTTCGCTGGTGTTCCTCCTCAGCAACGCCCTCGTCGACTTCGCGATGGAAGGCTTCGGCGCCCTGCTGAACCTCGCGATCGGGCTGTTCGCGCTGAGCGTGGTCAGCTACCACCTCGGCCAGGCCGTCACGGCGTCGAACGGCAGACATGATCAACTGAGGGTGTGACTCACCTCGAGCGGGCAGTGGCGGCCGAACGCGTCCAACGGTTCGAGCACCGGACGGTCGACGTTCCCGGAGCGGCGGCCGCGGCCGTCGTACTGGCAGTGGCGGAGAAGGACGGACGACAGGGCATCTGGTTGTGCAAACGACCACCCACCATGCGACGCCACGCGGCGCAATTCGCCCTTCCCGGTGGTCGGCTCGACCCGGGCGAGGACCACATCACCGCGGGGCTGCGGGAGCTCGACGAAGAGCTCGGTGTGCAACTGTCTCCCCGTTCGGTGCTGGGGACGCTCGACGACTATCCGACCCGGTCGGGCTTCGTGATCACCCCGATCGTCTGCTGGGCGGAGGACTTTCAGGAACCGACCCCGAATCCGGCCGAGGTGTCGCAGCTGTTCTTCGTGACCTTCGAGGAGCTGGCGGTCGCGCCGCGGTTCCTGACGATCCCGCAGTCGGAACGTCCGGTGATCCAGCTGCCCATCGTCGACTCGCTGGTCCATGCGCCGACAGCGGCGGTGATCTACCAGTTCGCCGAGGTCGTACTGCGGGATCGCCACACCCGGGTCGACGAGTTCGAGCAGCCCGTCTTCGCCTGGAAATAGGCACGATTCGGGTGGTTTGACCGACCTGTACGATCGTCCCATCTAAACTTCGATGTTCTCAGATATGCTCTGCGACATGGATTTCCATCGAACAAATGACACTGATTTGTCTGGCAGGTCACTCGCCGGTTGGGCATGATTACCGGTGTGAACAATGCCAATTCGTCGGAGTCGGCGGCGGATTCGTCGGCCGGAGGTCGCTCACCTCATCGGGCTGCGGCCCCGGCGTCGACGCCGCGGCAGCCGGCGATCGAACCGGCTGCGATCGTGTACCGCTACGAGTACAACGATCCTTACGCGCCGATGTCCACGCGCAAGCAGGTGTTGCTGGGCTGTGCGATCTCGCTCGTCGTGATCGCCTTCATGGTGGCCGCGCTCATCATCGGGCGAGGCTGACCGAAAGGCCGGTCCCGGTGAACTCCACAGGTCGGTGGGGTGGGGTCCTCCACTGAGGGCCCATCGGGGTCTGTGGTGCGGATCACACGGGAAAGTCTGTTCCGGGGAATGAATCCGGACCGCGGTCCGTTTACAGTATCGATGGGTCGCGAAGACCCACGAGAATCCGAGACCACCTCGACCTCGTCTGGAAGGACGCAATCATGACCGCAGCCACCACCGTCAAGGCACCGATCCCCGCCGGCACCTGGACCATCGACACCGTTCACTCGGCCGTCGGCTTCTCCGTCAAGCACCTCATGGTCAGCAAGGTGCGCGGCACCTTCGACAACTTCTCCGGCACCATCACAGTCACCGAGGACGGCACCCCCGCCGTGCAGGCCGAGATTGACGTGACCTCCATCAACACCAAGAACGAGCAGCGCGACGGCCACATCAAGTCGGCCGACTTCTTCGACGCCGAGCAGTTCCCCAAGGCCACCTTCGTCTCCACCGGCGTCCGCCAGAACGGTGACGACTACGTCCTCGACGGCGACTTCACCCTCAAGGGCGTCACCAAGCCGGTCAGCCTCGAGCTCGAGTACAACGGCACCAGCCCGGGCATGGGCCAGGGCGCGGTCGCCGGATTCGACGCGAAGACCGTCATCAACCGCAAGGACTTCGGCATCGACATCGAGATGCCGCTCGAGGGTGGCGGCGTCGTCGTCGGCGACAAGATCACCATCACGCTCGAGATCGAGGCTCTGCAGGCCTGATCTCCCGCATACCCTCCGACCGGACTCGACACCCCAGAGTCCGGACGGTTCACCGACCGGCACCTGCGCATCCCCCGCGTGGGTGCCGGTCTGGTGTGCGCTCCTAGACGTAGCGCTGGCCGTTCCAGCGAAGGATCTTGGTGGTGACAGTGCCGCCGGCGCAGTCCGGTTCGCAGTTGTTGTCGAAGGTCTTTATCGCATAGCGGCCGTCGCTACCAGGACCCACGACCTCGGCGAAGTAGTAGGCGTGCGTTGTGCTCTGGTACGCCAACCCGCCCTTCTCCCAACCGATGTCTGCATACCCGGTGGCAGTGGGGACAAGCGTGATCACGCCGTCGTACCGGCCCGGGTTGTACGTGATGAAAACGTTCTCGGTCGTATCCGTGGCGGGGTCGGCGAAGTCGAGTGCGTTGCCGTACACCGAAACGGTCTGCACGAGAAGCCGTTTGCCCTTGGAGTCCACCGCGACGATGCACCCCTCTCCGGCAAGACTGTTCTCCCCGCGCCGCAACCCGATGGTGACCGTGCCCAGCGAAGGGTGATCGACTGTGCGACGATCGTCGATGCGGCCGCACGCGGCGTTCAGCGAATACTCCGGATCGATCTTCTTGAACAGGCTGATCTCCCATGCCCCGGCACCGAGGTTGACGCTCGCTACCGCATCGGCGACGACGAGTCCGGTGGTCACCGTGTTGAGCAGCGGCAGGTAGCGAGCGTAGGTTCGGCCCACCTTCTCGGCGATCTTGCGGTTCTGCATTTGTTCGAACGCCTGCTCCGACAGATGTCCGGCGATCTCCCCGACCACATCGGGCGCCTTCTGCGCCAAGCACATGCCGACCGCTGTCATGCTGGTCGCCGCGGCCCTGACCTGCGAGTCCGACATTCCGGCGAGGCCCGAGTCCACCGCTTGGCCGAAACAGGCGGCCATGAAGCCGAGTTCCATCGCGCTCAGGGTCAACGGGTCGTCGACCAGGTCTCCGAGCTGAGTCCAGAGGACGCCGTAGAGGACCGTGGACACGGTCGCGGTTGCGGTGATCTTCGATATCACAGGTAGTGAACTCGCGGTGAAACCGATGTCGACGCCGCCGCCGGGTGGCAGAACCCACGTCCTGGACCGAACGCTCGTCGGAACTCCCAGCATCGAGATGGTGGCGCTCTCGATCTCCGCAGCCACATTCGTCGGCTGACCGGCGAACACATCGAGGTGCGCCCACCGCGGAGTCACCGGAGCGGTGACGATCATGGCGATCCCGCGGTTGTTACGGATCTTCACCACCGCGATGTTCTTGTCCGCAGGATCAGCGCCTGTGCAGACGCGCATCGGCGCTTCCTTGCTGTCGAGGAACACCGCTTCGTCCAACCATCCGGGTCGTGGCTGCGTCGGGCATTGTGGTGCGCCGCCCCGCAATCCCAGCGTCGACGTCACGAAATGATTGGCCTCCACCGCCAACCACTCCCAGGTGCTCAGATGCGGCACCTGGGCGGTGGCGACCCGGCGGTCGCCATCGATCGCAGCAGCGATCGGGGTGGCGGGAGCTGCCGAACCCGGCGCATCGGCCTCCTTCCCGACGAGATACAGGTCGGTGCCCTCCGGCAGCGGTTCGTCCAACTCGTACCGGAAGGTCAGCGGGGCCACCGGCTGCCCCGACGACAGCGTCAGATCGGCGCCCGCGACGGGGGTCACCGACTTGCCGGCAGCAGTCGACTGTTCGGCCGGCCGGACGGTGAACGACGAACCCGGCGTTGCTGCGCCCGGGGGGATCGAGATGGCCCAGTTGTCGGAGACCGCGACCTCGGTCGTGGTGTCGGGCGCGACATCGACGGTCTGTTCCGTCACCGGCCCGGACTCGAGACGTGGTGAGGTGTCGTCGTCGGGCGATGAGAACAGCGAACACGCCGACACCGACAAGGCGACAGCGATGAGGACGACGGCGAACCGACGCATGTGGGCGCTCCTTCCGATCCGGACGAGCTATTGAAACATCGGCCCAGCTCAGAGGCGGTGTGGAAACGGAGTTGTGGGGCGGAATTCGCTCGATCGGACCACGCGCCGGTCGTGTTCTTCCGACGCCGCTCCTGATCCAGAGAGCGGTGCCGCCGGTACAGGGACTTTCGACGTGTCCTCGGTAACAACCGGTTCGGTAGTCTGCGGGTATCGCCTTCAGGCAGGAGAGGCCCATGGGACGCAGGCGTCGCACCCGCCGTGTCGTGCCGTGGATGCGATTGAGACGCCGCACCGCCGGGATGCTGTGGGGCCTGCCCACGGTGCCGAGCCCGAGGGCGTGGGCGCGAGTCGGCCCGGACATGCGGAACCGGATCGCCCGCCACGCGACCGTCACGGCGATGACCGCTGTCGTCGCCAGCAACGCGCTGGTCGGTGTCGAGACCTTCCTGCTCGTGCAGCTCGCGTTCAACGGCGGCCAGCTCACCTTCGCCGAGACCCTCGGCGCCCCCAACTTCCCGGCCGTCGTCGGCGCGATCGTCACCGGCATCCTGGTGAATCTGCTGCTCGGCCTGCTCGTCTTCCGGCCCCAGCTGGACTGGTTCGTCAGCTGCCGACCCGCCGACCATGCCCGACGACGTGCCGTGCAACGCCTGCCCGCCTTCGAGCTCCTCGTCACCGTGGGCGCCTGGTGCAGCGCGGCGTTGTTCTACGTCTTCGTCGCCGACGACTTGAGCGTCGCGACCGTCGCCGGTGTCGCGGTGGCGTTCACGCTGGCCGGTCTGTCGAGCGCGTGTCTGACCTATCTGTTCGTCGAACGCGCCGCCCGCCCGCTGGCGATCGTGGTCCTCGAGGACTTCCCGGCCAACCACGTGATGAACGGCGTCCGCATCCGCCTGCTCGCGGTGTGGGCGGTGAGTTCGGCGGTGCCGATGATCGGCCTGCTGACCGTGAACGCCGGTCGTTTCACCGGGATGCTGCCCGACGTCTACGGCGCGGTCGATTGGACCACCGTCATTCTCACCGTCGTCGGACTCGCCGCCGGCGCACGCGTGATCGTCCTGGTCGGGCAGGCCATCACCGATCCGCTGACCGAGATGCGTCGTGCCGTCCACCGCGTCGACCACGGCGACTTCAACGCCCGCGTCCCCGTCTATGACTCGTCGGAACTCGGTGTGCTGCAACACGGTTTCAACGTGATGGTGCAAGGACTCGCCGAACGTGACCGCATGCGTGAGATCTTCGCCCGGCACGTCGGCGACACCGTCGCCGACCTCGCCCTCTCCGACGGCGTCGGCATGCACGGCACCAACACCGAGGTGGGTGTGCTGTTCGTCGACATCGTCGGCTCCACGCGACTGTCCCAGGACCGGAGTCCCGACGACGTCGCCGAACTCCTCAACGCGTTCTTCAGCATCGTCTTCGACGTCGTCGACCAGCATTCCGGCTTCGTCAACAAGTTCGAGGGCGACGCCGCGCTGGCCGTCTTCGGGGCGCCCGTCGAACTCGACGACCCGGCCGGACACGCGCTCGCCGCCGCCCGCGACCTCGCCGACCGGCTCGCCAAGAGCCTCGACATCCGGTGGGGGATCGGCGTCTCCTTCGGTGAGGTCTTCGCCGGCAACATCGGCGCCGAACGGCGCTACGAGTACACCGTCATCGGCGACCCGGTCAACGAATGCGCCCGACTGTCCGACATGGCCAAGACCGGTCGCGTCCCCGCCCTCGCCAGCGGCGCCGCGATCGACTCCGCCGGCGCCGAGGCCGACGAATGGGAACTCCTCGGCAGCCGCATCATGCGCGGCCGGTCGGCCCCGACCGAGTTCTACGCCCCGTCCGACCTCGTCGAACGGCTCGGGTCGTCGCGCAACCTGATCGCCGAACTGCTACGCCCGGCCCGACGCATCGTCGGCGCCAGCCCGCTGCGGCTCACGACGTTCTTCGGCGGCTGAGGACCGCGCCACCGAAGTCGGCTGCCCGAGACGAATCGTTGACGCCGTCCGGGGTCGTCAATAGCGTGGGCCGCAGGGTCGCGGCGAGGACGTCGGACCGACACACCATCCCTGGGGGCTGCGATGAACGGTTGGACGTCAGCGAACATTCCGGATCAGACGGGTCGCACCTTCGTGGTGACCGGCGCGAACAGCGGCCTCGGTGCCGAGACGGCGAAAGCGCTCGTCGGTGCCGGCGCCAACGTCATCCTGGCGTGCCGCAACACCGCCAAGGCCGACGCCGTGGCGTCGAAACTGGGACCCAACGCGACCGTTGCCCAACTCGACCTCGCGGATCTCGCGTCGGTTCGCTCGTTCGCGTCGAGTTTCACCGGCGCCGACGTCCTCATCAACAACGCCGGACTGATGGCCGTACCGCTGCGACGCACCGCCGACGGCTTCGAGATGCAGATCGGCACCAACCATCTCGGCCACTTCGCGCTCACCGCGTTGCTGCTGCCGAAGATCACCGACCGCGTCGTCACCGTGTCGTCGGGCGTGCACCAGATCGGGAACATCGCGCTCGACGACCTCAACTGGGAGAAGCGCCGCTATCGCCGCTGGCAGGCCTACGGGGACTCCAAGATGGCCAACCTCATGTTCGGCCTCGAACTCGCCAAGCGGTTGGCGGAGGCCGGGTCGTCGAAGCAGTCGTTCATCGCCCACCCCGGTTATGCCGCAACGGAATTGCAGGGTCGGAGCGAGAACTTCATGGATGTCCTGGCGAAGCTGTCGAACAAGCTGCCCATCGCGCAGCCGGCCGCCGACGGAGCCCTGCCGCAGCTGTACGCCGCGACGATGTCGGGTCTGCCGTCCGGCACCTACTACGGACCGACGAAATTCTTCGGGCTGCACGGCGCGCCCGGACGGAACAAGTACAAGAAGGCGGCCGACGACGCCGACTTCCGTGCGGCGCTCTGGGCGGAGTCGGAGAAGCTGACCGGGGAGAAGTTCGACGTGTCAGGGAGCTGACCGCCTGACGACGAAAGTGCGGGATGAGTGCCGGAAACCGGCATCCATCCCGCACTTCGTGTCTGCGGTTCGCGTGACTACTGGACCGAGAACGCGATGCTGTTCGACGCGCCGGAGACCAGGTCGGTGACGCGGATGGTGAAGTTGCCGCCGCCCTTGAAGAAGTAGGACTTCACCGCGGTGCAGTCCTGCGTCTTGTACAGCGCGGCTTCCTTGGGCACCTTCGGTCCGGCGAGGCGGACCTCCATGCGGCACTCGTTGCCGTCGACGATGGGGCCGGCGTCGATGATGGAGTTCCAGCGCACGCCGAGTCGCGAGTTCTTGCCGAAGGTTCCCGGAGTGATCTCCCGGGCGCCCTTCGGGTTGTAGACCCAGACGTTGATGGACTTCACGCCGTTGCGTGCGCCCGCGCGGCCGAGCTTGCCGTAGTGGGTGACCTTGTCGCCCGACGACCCGAACGCGGAACTTCCGGAGTCGAGGCTGCCGCTGGCGCTACCGAACAGATCGCCGACCGGATCGGCGGTCGCCGGCGCGATCGGGATCAGCATGGCGGCGGCAGCAAACAGACCGGCGATACCGGTGCGCTTCATCGAGTTCCCCCTTGTAACGATTTATAACGAATTGATTAAAGCATCGACCCGGCGACCGTGCTGTGGGCCACCTCACATCGCGGCCCTTTCGTGGTGAGCCGAATGTGCGCTTCGTCACTGCCGCGTCGGGCCAGGGGCTGCTTGAGCTGCGTCGACGATGGTCCGAGCATTACTCGAAAATGTGAGGGACGCCTCGTGCGCGGACGGGGGTCCCGTAGGTCCTTACCCGCTCTCTCGATCCGTTTCCGCTCACGTTCGAAGGGTGGGCGCGAACGGCACGGACATGCCGTCCGTCGAACAGGCGTTCGATCCGGGTGTACGGTGGGGTGTATGTCCATAGGCATCCAGGGATCGTTGTTCGCCGAGATGGCCGCGGAGCCGGCGCTGTCGGACCTGTCGACCTCGACGACGCGGCGTCCGCTCACCGACGGCGCGTGGGTGGACCTGTGCCCAGGCTGGATCAGCGGGCCGGACGAACTCTTCGATCGGCTTCGACGCGACGTCCCGTGGCGGGCCGAGCGGCGTCAGATGTACGACCGCGTCGTCGACGTCCCGCGGCTCGTGTCGATCTACCAGAAGGACGACCCGTTTCCGGATGCGCTGATCACCAAGATGCGGTCATCGCTGTCGCGGCATTACCGCGAGGAGTTGCCCGAAGGATTCGCGACCGCCGGGATCAGCCTCTACCGCGACGGCAACGATTCAGTGGCATGGCACGGGGACCGCATCGGGCGGGCGTCGACGCACGACACGATGGTCGCGATCATCTCCCTCGGCGCCCCACGACCGCTGATGCTGCGGCCGCGTGGCGGCGGGAAGTCGTTGAAGTTCACCCTGTCGACCGGTGACCTGCTCGTCATGGGTGGCAGCTGCCAACGCACCTGGGAACACGCGGTTCCCAAGGTGCGCGGCGTCGGCGCCCGGATCAGCATCCAGCTGCGGCCGCCGGGGGTGTGGTGACTTACTGGGCTTTGTAGAAGTTGTGGACGTCATACGCCCACAACTTCTACGAGAACCTCAGCCGGCGTTGGAGATCGGCGTGATCGGCAATCTCAGCGCGGCGGGTGCGTATTCGGGCACCGTCGGGTGGACCGGTGGCACCGGGGCGATCGGCTGGTACGACGCACCGAGCTCCGGACGGGGGTCGGCTTCACCGGCATTCGGCCACATCGCGAGTGCGCGTTCGGCCTGAGCGGTGATCGTCAGCGACGGGTTCACGCCCAGGTTCGCCGACACCGTCGAACCGTCGACGATGTGCAGGCCGGGGTGGTTGAACACGCGGTGATACGGGTCGACGACGCCGTCCGCGGCGGACCGGCCGATCGAGCAACCGCCCAGGAAGTGTGCGGTCATCGGGATGTTCAACCAGTCGACGATGGAACCGCCGGCGTCGCCGCCGATCTCGTCGGCCATCTTGCGGACGGCGTCGTGGCCGACCGGGATCCAGGTCGGCGGGGGATCGCCGGCACCCTGCCTACTGCGCAGCATCGGACCGAAACGGCCCCGACGGGCGAACAGTTCGAGGGAGTTGTCGGCGGTCTGCATCACCAGGGCGATGATCGTCCGTTCCGACCAGCGTCGAACCGAGAGCCCGCGCAGGGTGACCAGCGGGTGCCGGATCATCTCCACGATCGCCGCCAGCGGTCGGGGCAGGCGACTGTCACCGTCGATGAGCATCGCCTGCAACAGACCGATCAGGTTGCTGCCCTTGCCGTATCGCACCGGCTCGATATGGGTGTGCTCGTTCGGGTGGAACGACGACGTGATCGCCACACCCTCGGTGTAGTCGACCTTCAGGTCGGTGGCCGTCGCGGCCAGGACGGCCTCGGAGTTGGTGCGCACCACCTTGCCCAGGCGCGACGAGAGGCCGGGCAGGTTGCCGCTCTGCTGCATGTCCAGCAGCAACTTGTTGGTGCCGTACGTGCCGGCCGCGAACACCACGTGATCGGCGGTGAACGAACGGCGTCCTCGACGCGACCAGCGTCGACCGGTTCGATGCGATCCGACCGTGTACCCACCCTCCGACAGCGGGCGGACGGTGTCGACGGTCGTCATCGGGATGACGGTCGCACCGGCCTGTTCGGCGAGATACAGATAGTTCTTGACCAGCGTGTTCTTCGCGCCGACCGGGCAGCCGGTCATGCACGCGCCGCAGTCGGTACAACCGGTGCGGGCGGGACCGGCACCGCCGAAGAACGGGTCTTCGACGGTCTTGCCCGGCTCGCCGAAGAAGACCCCGACGGGGGTGTGGACGAAGGTGTCGCCGGCGCCCATGTCCTCGGCGACCTTACGCATGACGCGGTCGGCGGGGGTGACCTTCGGGTAGGTGGTCACGCCGAGCATGCGCGATGCCTGGTCGTAGTAGGGGTCGAGTTCGGCGGCCCAGTCGGTGATCCGACCCCAGTGCGGGTCGTCGAAGAATGCGGGGAGCGGCCGGTAGAGCGTGTTCGCGTAGTTGAGCGACCCGCCGCCGACACCCGCGCCGGCCATGACCAGCACGTCGCGCAGCAGGTGCATGCGCTGCACACCGAACATGCCCAGCGCCGGCGCCCACACGTAATCCTTGAGGCGCCAACTGGTCTTGGGCAGGTCGGCGTCGGTGAAACGACGGCCCGACTCGACGACCGCGACTCGGTATCCCTTCTCGGTCAACCGGAGGGCGGCCACCGAGCCGCCGAAACCGGAACCGATGACGATGGCGTCGTAGTGGTCGGCGTCAGTGCGCGCGGTCCTGGTCACTGGGCGAGGGTCCTTTCGGGATCGGTGTCGGTGGCGGTGGTCTCGACGGTGTCGGCGACGGCCGGGATGGCGTCGTCGAAGCGGTGGTCGGCGGCCACGAAGGACGCCATCTGGCGGCGGAAGTCGCTGGTGAACTTGGGCCACATCACCGAGTTGCGGCCGGTGGAGTCGAGGTACCAGCTCGAGCAGCCGCCCGAATTCCACACGGTGCGTTCCAGTTCGGGGTCGAGGTCGGCGTTGTAGGCGTCCTGGGCGGCCTGGGTGACCTCGAACGTCGAGTGTCCGGAGCCGATGACCTCGGCGATCGTCTTCGACATGTAGTACGCCTGCGGCTCGAGCATCAGCACGATCGAGCTGTGGCCCAGGTTGGTGTTGGGGCCGTACAGGAAGAACAGATTCGGGAAGCCGTGGACCTCGACACCGCGGTAGGCGCGCGGCGATCCCTGCCAGGCCTCGGCCAGGGTACGTCCGTCGCGACCGGTGACGGCCTTCGCGATGGGCGGCTGGGTGGGGGTGAACCCGGTGGCGAAGACGACGGTGTCGACCTCGTGCTCACGACCCTGATCGTCGACGGCGCCGTTCGCGGTGAGGCGGGTGATGGCGCCGGTCACGGTGGCGTTGTCGCGCTGCAGGGCGGGGAACCACTTGTTGGTCAACAGCATCCGCTTGCAGCCGATCGTGTACTCGGGGGTGAGACGCTTGCGCAGGGCGCGGTCGCGGACCTGGACCCGCAGCTGCGCCAGGGCAAGGGTTTTCGCGATCGGCAGCAGCTTGGGGTTGCGTGCCATCATCAGCACGTAGGCCTCGCGGTAGGCCCACACCATCTTGCGGACCAGGCGGTGGACGCCGGGGACGCGCTTGTAGAGGGCGCGTTCCATCGGGCCGATGTTGCGGTCGAGGCGTGGCACCACCCAGGCGGGGGTGCGCTGGAAGACGGTGAGATGTTCGACGGTGTCGACGATCTCGGGCACGATCTGGATCGCCGACGCCCCGGTGCCGACGATGGCGACCTTGCGTCCGCGCAGGTCGTGGGTGTGA
Source organism: Gordonia sp. CNJ-863 (assembly GCF_001942325.1). NCBI lineage: Bacteria > Bacillati > Actinomycetota > Actinomycetes > Mycobacteriales > Gordoniaceae > Gordonia > Gordonia sp. CNJ-863. The sequence continues at coordinate 94,305 of NZ_MKKG01000009.1, read as the reverse complement.
TCCCACTTGGCGGAGTGGAACATCGTGCCGGTGAACTCGTCGGCACCCGGAACCTCGGGCAGGCCCGGCTCGGACAGTGCGCCCGGCGCGGCGACGAGAAAGCGGGTCCGGATCTGACCCTGCGTCGTGTCGACGACCCACTCCTGCGCGGCGCCGTCCCAACAGGCGGCGGTCAGGGCGCAGTTGTAGCGGATCTGATCGTCGTAATCGGCGGCGACGGAACGCAGGTAGTTGTGGATCTCGTGGCGTCGACCGTAGGTGTGCGACCAGTCCGGGTTCGGGGCGAAGGACAGCGAGTAGAGCGAGGTCGGGACGTCGCAGGCCGCACCCGGGTAGTCGTTCTCGCGCCAGACCCCGCCGGCGCCCTCGGCGCGCTCGATCGCGAGGGTCGTCAGGCCGGGATGGTCCTTGCGCAGCCGGTGAAGTGCGGAGAGGCCGCCGAATCCGACGCCGACGACGAGAACGTCGACGTGTTCGGGCAGCGAACTGATGTCAGCCATGGTTCAACAGGTCCTTCCAGATGGGCAGAAGTCGGTCGAGGTATTCGCGGTCGGCGTCGGGGGATCGCAGGATGCGCGACACCGCGAGGCCGCGTGCGAGTTCGATGGAGAGTTCGAGTTCGGCCGGGGTGTAGCGGTCGCCGAACAGTTCGGCGCAACCCACGGCCAGGGCGTCGGACACCCGCTGTTCGAGCGGGATCAGCGCGGTGCGCAGCTCGACGTCGCAGCGTGCGGCCACCCAGAGTTCGAGTGCGGCGTCGAACAGCGGTCCGCTGAACGACTCGATCAGGACCTCGAGTCCCTCGTCGCCGGTGCGCGGGCGAGACAGGACTTCTTCGAGGCGGCGGTCGACGAGGTGCCCGACGGCCGCGACGACGAGGGATTCCCGGGTGGGGAAGTGGTGCAGCAGCGCGCCGCGGGAGACGCCCGCACGCCGGTTGACCTCCTGGGTGGTGGTGGCCGCATAGCCGACCTCGACCAGTGCTTCGACCGCGGCGTCGAGGACCCGGGTGCGGGTCGCCGCGGTGCGCTCGGCCTGGGTACGCCGTCGCGGGGTGCTGGTGGGCTCGGTCACAGTGGTGAGCGTAACACACAAACAGTCCGGACTGCTTGTAAATGTGGCACGTTGTCGCTGACCTGGAGGGGCAGAGGGGGCGGGGTAGGTTCGACGGCATGCGATTCGGACTCTTCATTCCCCAGGGCTGGCGGCTTGATCTCGTGGGCATCGACCCGGCGAACCAGTGGGAGGTGATGTCGTCGGTGGCGAACCGTGCTGAATCCGCCGGCTGGGACTCGGTCTGGGTCTACGACCACTTCCACACCGTCCCGCTGCCGACCGACGAGGCCACGCATGAGGCGTGGACGCTCGTTTCCGCGCTGGCCGCGACCACGAGTCGCGTCGACATCGGACAGATGTGCACCGCGATGAGCTACCGCAACCCGATGTACCTGGCGAAGGTCGCCGCCACCGCGGACCTGATCTCCGGTGGACGCGTGCAGATGGGCATCGGCGGCGGCTGGTACGAACACGAATGGCGCGCCTACGGATATGGATTCCCTTCGGCCGGTGAGCGTCTCGCCCGGCTCGACGAGGGCGTGCAGATCATGAAGCAGGCGTGGGAAACCGGCCGCGCCACCCTCGACGGCAAGCACTACACCGTCAACGACGCGATCTGTCAGCCGCAACCGACCGCCGGGAAGCTGCCGCTGTGGATCGCCGGCGGTGGTGAGAAGAAGACGCTGCGGATCGCGGCGCAGTATGCCGATTACACCAACTTCGACGGCACTCCCGAAGGATTCGCCCACAAATCGTCGGTGCTGCAACAGCATTGCGCCGACCTCGGACGCGACTTCGATTCGATCGTCCGGTCGTCGAACTACAACGTCATACTCGGTGAGACCGATGCCGACGTCGAGCGTAAGCTCGCCGACCTCGAGGCGGGGATGGCGAAGATCGTCGGGCCGGAAGCGGCGTCGGGCAGCATGGGCGCGTTTCGCGGGATGCCTGCGGTCGGGACCCCGGAGCAGGTCGCGGACAACCTTCGTGGGCTCAGGGCAGCCGGTATGACCTACGGGATCTTCTACTTCCCGAACATCGCCCACGACCGCGAGGACCTCGAGTTGTTCGAGGAGCACGTGGTGCCCGCGTTGCGGTGAGCTGGGACGTCCGGAGCCCCGACTGCCGAACCTCAACTCGACCGGCAGACGTCGATCGAAGTCTGCGGGTCGGGTTGACGTCGACCGGTGGTTGGGTGGGCGACGGTGTCTCACCGGCGCTTCGAGGCTCGTCGCTTGCGCTCCTCGCACCTCAGGGAGCGGGGGCCGTGTCGCTCCCTTTCGATACGCTCGCAAGCTCGCTACTCAAGGAGCAGTGGGGGCTCTCTACCAGAGGAGCAGGCTTCACAGCTTGCGCAACCGCTCCGCGGCGTCGGCGATGACGTCGTCGCGTTTGGCGAAGGCGAAGCGGACGAGGTGGTGCCAGGGCTCGCGGTCGTCGGCGAACACGCTGACCGGGACCGCGGCGACGCCGATCCGTTCCGGTAGGGACCGACAGAACTCGATGCCGTTGTCGACACCGAGGGGGCGTGGGTCGGCGCAAACGAAATACGTTGCCTCGCTGCGATGGACGTCGAAACCGGCGTCGAGGAGGGCGGCGGTGATCATGTCGCGCTTGCTCTGCAGCGCGGCGGCCGACGCCCGGACCCAACCGAGTTCGTTGTCGAGGGCGTGCGCAACGGCCGGCTGGAACGGCCCGGACCCGACGTAGGACATGTACTGCTTGGCCGTTTTCGTCGCGGCGATCAGCTCGGGTGGTCCGCTGATCCAGCCGACCTTCCAGCCGGTGCAGTTGAATGTCTTGGCGGCGCTCGAGATCCGGAGCGTCCGCTCCTTCATTCCGGGCAGTGTCGCGATCGGCGTGTGGATGCGGCCGTCGAACACCAGGTGTTCGTACACCTCGTCGGCCACCACGATCACGTCGAATTCGATGCAGAGTCGCGCGATCTCGGCGAGATCGTCGTCGGAGAGCACGGTGCCGGTCGGGTTGTGCGGTGTATTCAGCATGAACACCGCGCTTTTCGGTCCGAAGGCATCCGCGAGGCGTTCGCGGTCCAGACGGAAACCGTCGCCGTCGGGGATGAGTGGCACGACGCGTCGAACACCTACGGCCATTGCCGCGGTCGCCGCGTAGGCGTCGTAGTAGGGCTCGATCATGATGACCTCGTCGCCCGGTTCGATGAGCCCGACGACGGCGCCGGCAATCGCCTCGGTGGCCCCGACGGTGATGAGCACCTCGCGGTCGGGGTCGTAGTCGAGGCCGTACTGCTCGCGCTGATGGCGCGCGACCGCATGCCGCAGCTCCGGGACGCCGATCCCGGGCGGATACTGGTTGTGGCCGTCGGTGATGGCGCGGCGGGCGGCCTCGAGCATCGACTCCGGCCCGTCGGTGTCGGGGAAGCCCTGCCCCAGATTGATGGCGCCGTGCTCCACGGCGAGGGCCGACATCTCGGCGAAGATCGTGGTCATGAACGGCCGCAAGCGGGTTGCGGTCCTGCTCTCGAATGACATGGGTCCAGGGTGGCACATCGGCCGGGGCGCAGAATCGGGACTCGATCCGACCTGCCCGATTTCTGCGCTTTGCAACGTCGCTGCAGCGTACGATCCCTCGCATGGCAGCGCCGGTAGTGGGTCACCAGCATGGTCGTGCGGGACGTACCGTCATCGCGATCGTGGCGTGTGCCGCGCTGTTCCTCGTGGGCGCGTGTTCCTCGGTCGACCGCGTGACCAACAACGTCTCCAAGCCCACGGATGTGGCGATCGGGCAATGTGTGCAGGTCAGATCGACCGATGGAGACAAGTCGAACGTCGAGGCGACGAAGGCGGAGTGTGACGCCGACGGGATGACCTTCATCGCGTCGCAGGTCGTGCCCGGCGAGTGCGGCGAGTTCGAGAACTACCTGACCTTCCCGGACACCTCCGATCGCCTCTGTTTGATGCCGAACTTCGTGGAGGGCCAGTGCTACGAGATCCCGCAGTCGGCAGGTGGCTCGCTGGTCGACTTCAAGGAGGTCGACTGCAACGCCGATGCCGGCTCGGAAGCGGTGATCTATCGCGTCGAGACGGACGGCGACGGCTCCCTCGAATGCGCCGAAGGCCAGGTCAAGGCCACCTATGACAAGCCCGAACCGTGCGTGTTCTGCCTGGCGTCGCTCTCGGGTGCCTGACGCCGTCGCCGTCTGAAGCCGGCGGCCCGGGGTGGTGGGCGTTGCGTGACGTCGGGACGCATTGTGGTCGCCGCGCACGATCTGGCGGTGCAGACTGAGCGAACCTGCCCGAGGAGGATGAGGAGGGGCGATGCCGCGGAATCCCGGCGAGCACTTCGCCGGTTACACGATCATCCGACTCATCGGTCGAGGCGGTATGGGCGAGATCTACTTGGCCCGGCACCCGCATCTGCCGCGCAACGAGGCGCTGAAGGTCCTTCCCGCAGAACTCAGCCGCGACCCGATGTACCGGCAGCGCTTCGTCAAAGAGGCCGAACATGCGTCGAGCGTCGTGCATCCGTCGATCGTCACGATCTTCAACTCCGGTGAGTACGACGGTCATCTGTGGATCGCGATGGAGTTCATCGACGGTATCGACGCCCTCAAACTGCTGCGGAAGACCCCGCAGGGCCTCGATCCCCAGATCGTGATCGCCATCGTCCGGTCCGTCGGCGCCGCCCTCGACCGTGCCCACGCGACCGGTCTGCTGCACCGCGACGTCAAACCCGCCAACATCCTGCTGCAGGGCCTCGACGGTCCGGAACCGCGAGTGTTGCTCGCGGACTTCGGGATCGCCAAGTCCGAGCAGGACGTCAGCCACCTGACGTCGACGAACGTCTTCCTCGGCACCGTGGCTTACGCGGCGCCGGAGCAACTACTGGGCGACGCGGTCGACGCCCGCGCCGACCAGTACGCGCTCGCCGCCACCGTCTTCGAACTCCTCACCGGCCGGCCGCCGTTCCAGGGCGCGAGCACGGCGTCGATCATCGCCCACCACCTGCAGTCGATGCCCCCGCGACTGTCGAGCCTGCGTCCCGGGATCTCACCCGCCGCCGACGCGGTGTTCAGTCGCGCGTTGGCCAAGGAGCCCGAGCGTCGCTACCCGTCGTGCCGGGAGTTCGGCGTCGCACTCGAGAATGCACTGACCACCCGCGAACCGGCACCACCACCGCCGGGCGCTCCCTATCGGCAGCCGGGCATTCAGCAGCCACCCCCACCCGCGCGGCCATCGCACCCGCCGTATGCGGGGCAGCCGTCGTACGCCGCCTCTCCACCGGGTACGCAGGGCACTCCACCGGGTACGCAGGGCACTCCGCCCGGGCAACCACCGCCGGGCACGTATCCCGGCGGCTACCAGGGCTATTCGTCGCAACCCGGCTACCCGCCGCCGCCCGAGAAGAAGGGGTCGGGGGTGCTGATCGCGCTCGGTGCGCTGGCGCTGGTCCTCGTGCTCGCGATCGTCGCCGGCGTCGTCTACGTGGCGACCAAGGTGTCGTCCGCACCGGAAGCCGCCGGGACGTCGACGACCGCTTCGGCGCCGGTGGTGACCACCGCGACCACTCCGAGCCAGAGCCCCGCGGCGCGCACCACCGACACGACGCCGCTGTCGGTCACGGGTCCCGACGACGTTCAGGTCGGCGAGTGCGTCACCATCGCCATGCAGGCTGGGTCGTCGGCGACGGTGCTCGCATCGGAGGTGGACTGCGACTCGTCGGGCATGAACTTCTACACCGCGTCGATCATCGCCACCGCGACTCCCTGTGCCAGCGAACAGAATTCGACGCTGACCTTCCCGAACAGCACCCGGAAGCTGTGCCTCACCCCGAACTTCTACGAAGGACTCTGCTACCTGATCCCGAATGAGGACGGATCGCTGGCCGATTATCGCGAGGTCCCGTGCACGAGTGCACCCGCGTTGCGGACGGTGCTCGCGCAGGTGACCAGGCGAGGCGCGTCGACCGTCACCTGCGCTGCCGGCGAGGCCCGCTGGACGTTCTTCCAGCCCGAGTCGATCGGGTACTGCTTGATGGAGGTGTGAGGGGCCACCGAAAAGCGCCCCCAGGATCCGCCCTGCGCAGGCGACCCGGCGCACCATGTCACCGGCCCGCCTGTGCAGGGTGGTTCCCAGGGGCGTGTTTCAGCAGGTCAGGGAGGGGGAACCCCGGTCAGTCCGCCGGGGTGGTGTCGCCGATGGTCGGGCCGAGGAGGTCGTCGGCGTCGGTGATGCGGTACGCGTAGCCCTGTTCGGCGAGGAAGCGCTGCCGGTGGGCGGCGTAGTCGGCGTCGAGGGTGTCGCGAGAGACCACCGAGTAGAAGTGTGCCTGTCCGCCATCGTGTTTCGGCCGCAGCAGGCGACCGAGGCGCTGGGCCTCCTCTTGGCGCGAGCCGAACGTGCCCGACACCTGGACGGCAACGGACGCCTCGGGCAGGTCGATGGAGAAGTTGGCGACCTTCGACACGACGAGGGTCTGCAGCTCGCCGGAACGGAAGCGGTCGAACAGGATCTCGCGCTCCTTGTTCTTCGTCGACCCCTGGATGACCGGGCAGTCGAGTTCGCGGCCGAGCTCTTCGAGCTGGTCGATGTAGGCGCCGATGACCAGCGTCTGCTGACCCTTGTGCTTGTTCAGGATCGCCTTCACGACGTTGACCTTGGTGTGCGCGGTGGAGCAGAGCTTGTACTTCTCCTCCGGCTCGGCGACCGCGTACTGCAGACGCTCCTCGTCGGTGAGGGTCACCCGGACCTCGATGCACTCGGCCGGTGCGATCCAGCCCTGCGCTTCGATGTCCTTCCACGGGGCGTCGTAGCGCTTGGGGCCGATGAGGGAGAAGACGTCACCCTCGCGGCCGTCCTCACGAACGAGCGTTGCGGTGAGGCCGAGGCGTCGGCGCGACTGCAGGTCGGCGGTCATCCGGAAGACCGGTGCGGGCAGCAGGTGCACCTCGTCGTAGATGATCAGGCCCCAGTCGCGGGAGTCGAAGAGGTCGAGATTCCGATACTCGCCCTTCGACTTTCGCGTCATCACCTGATAGGTCGCGATGGTGACCGGACGGATCTCCTTGCGCTCGCCGGAGTACTCGCCGATCTCCTCCTCGGTCAGCGTGGTCCGCGCGATGAGCTCGCGCTTCCACTGCCGGCCGGCGACGGTGTTGGTCACCAGGATGAGGGTGGTGGCACCGGCCTTGGCCATCGCGGCCGCGCCGACCATCGTCTTACCCGCACCACACGGCAGCACGACGACACCGGAGCCGCCGGCCCAGAACGAGTCGGCCGCCATCTCCTGGTAGTCGCGCAGGTGCCAGTCGTCCTGGTCCAGCTCGATGGGGTGCGCCTCGCCGTCGACGTACCCGGCGAGGTCCTCGGCCGGCCAGCCGACCTTCAACAGGACCTGTTTGAGGCGTCCGCGCTCGGACGGATGCACGATGACCGTGTCGTCGTCGATCTGCGCACCGAGCATCGGGGCGACCTTCTTGTGCCTCATGACCTCGAGCAGCACGGCACGGTCGAGGCTGACGAGGGTCAGTCCGTGCGCGGGATGCTTGACCAGCTGCAGCCGGCCGAAGCGTCCCATCGTGTCGACGACGTCCATCAGCAGCGGCTGCGGGACGGCGTAGCGCGAGAAGGTGACCAGCGCGTCGACGACCTGTTCGGCGTCGTGACCGGCGGCGCGGGCGTTCCACAGCGCGAGCGGGGTGACCCGGTAGGTGTGGACGTGCTCGGGGGCACGTTCGAGTTCGGCGAAAGGTGCGATCGCCTGACGAGCCGCCTGCGCATCGGGGTGGTCGACCTCGAGCAGCAGGGTCTTGTCGGATTGCACGATCAGGGGTCCATCGGTCACCCGCTCCATTGTCCAGATAGGAGCGGTGATTGTCAGCGACGGGCCTCTTTGTGGGTCAGAACACGGGGATGCCGAGGCGGCGGCGCACCCGCAGGTCGACGATGTTCAGCCGGAAGATGCCGCGCAATACCGGCGCCACGACCGGGTCGACGACGCGCAGTGCGGAGAGAAGTGCCTGGTAGCGACGGGCGTCGTCCTCGGTCCACGTCCAGCCCATCATCGACCGGAACTCCGGTGGGAGCCCGGCGTTGATGGCATAGGTGAGGAAACCACCGAGGGTCTTGTGGGCGATGGTGCCGACGACGCCGGCGCGGAACTCGAGGAACGAGAGGTCGGCGAGGCTCTGCAGTTCCTGCCGCACCGGCTCGTCGATCCGGAGTTCGGCCAGCTGGCTGTTCCAGTAGACGAGGAGCTCGTCGTAGGTGGCCGGCCACTTGTCCCGGGGCACGTTGAGCGCGGTGCCGAGCGGATGCGCCTCGGTGAGGACCATGTGCCGTTCGGCGGCGGAGAGCGGTCCGTAGATCAGCTCGTACTGGTCGATGAAGTACTTGAGCAGGCACACCGCCACCCACAGCTGCAGGCGCGAGTCGTTGGCGCTGTAGCGAACCGGGCTGGTCCCGGTCGAATACACCTGGTCGTGCACACGGCCGACGCAGTTGTGGATGTACTCCTTGTCGGAGTCGCTGCCCACCAGCGCGACGGCCAGGTACGTACCGGTGGTGCGGGCCCGCTTGACCGGGCGCTTGATGGCGTTGCCCTGCGGAACGCGGCTCTCGTGCACGCCGTACCCGACCTTAGGGTTGGACAGCTGCATGATCACGTTCGCGACGGAGAGCGTCGGACCGATGACGGTGACGAGGTCGACCGGACGTTTCACGCGGCGGCGTCGTGACGGTGGCTTGATCCGATGTACGAGATCGTGCTGGTAGGTGTCCAGTACCCCGGCGGAGGCGTCGGTGAGGTGGCGTACAGCGGTCATGACGGGCCAGCTTTCCTCGGCGCTGAGTATCCGCGAGCCTACCAAGATTGTGAGACGGATGTCACAGGTCGTGTCATTGCGGTGGGGATCCCGACTGCCGAACCTCAACTCGACCGGTGGACGTCGATCGAAGTCTGCAGGTCGGGTTGAAGTCGACCGGTGGTTGGGTGGGCAGCGGGTGAGGATCGGCCCTCGGAGGCTAGGCGTCGAGCAGTTCGACGCTGGTCAGGCGGTGGAGCGAGAATCGCTGCTCGGTGTCGCTGCCCTCTTCGACGGCGACGAGCTGACCGGCGCCGAGGACCTTCGGGGTCACGACGTGGCGGCTGGCCGACCCCTGGGCGTCGACATAGCCGACGCGGAGCCGGCGCTTGGCGCGCAGTGCGAGCTGGATGAGTGCGGTGGCCGACTCGCCGCTGCCGGTGGCGCGCACCGGCGTCGACGCCGAGGTGCTGCGAACCGGGGTGGCCGCGGCGGCGCGGTCGGTCGAACGGATGCGGCCGACCACGGACCGGAGTTGTTCCTCCGACGGCGCGCTGCGACGCGGCTGGGCCTGGCGGCGGGCCCGCGACACGGTGACGCGGCTGCCGCGTTCGCGGAGGTCGACGACGGCGCCTGTCGAATCCTCGCCTGCCGGAGCGAAACCCGCGGCACGCAACTGGTCGATGACCTCGCGCACCTCGGACGGTGAGATCGCCACGGTTGGGGCGAGTGCCCGCAGTGCGAGCGGCTCGGCGGCCGGGCTGCGTAGCACCGCGGCCAGGACCGTCGGGTCCTCGCAGCGGATGAACGCCGACGCGACGCCGACGCGGAGTTGCCCGTGTTTCCGGGCGACGTCCTCGATGAGGTACGAGAGCGACTGCGGCACCGGAGTTCTCGAGTGCGTGGTGAACATCGACAACAGCTCGTTGCTGCTGCGTCCGGCGTCGAGGGCGCGTCGAACGCTCTCCGGGGTGATCCGGTACACCGATGCGGCGCCGCCGGATTCGAGGTCGGCGACGAGTTCGACCTGCTCCGCGAGTTCGGGCGTCATCGGACCCGGCACGGTGAGGGTCAGGTCGGCCTGGGTGAGGAAGTGGTCCACCGGTTCGGGCAGCACGGCGCGCATCGCCGCCAGCACCGCTGCGTCGGCGTCGGCGGGATCGGCATCGTCCGGCGGATCGACGGTGTATGCCCGGCCGACGGTGGTCAGCGCATCGTGTGCGACGAGCCCGATCTCGCGTGCCTCACGCAGGGTTTCGGCGACGAGGCGTTTGCTGAAGCGTCGGATCTGGCGGGGACGGTGCCAGTGCAGGCTCGCCAGCACGGCGTCGGGCGTCACCGCGACCGCGGGGTCGGCGTGGGCCAGCGTCGACAGGATGAGCTGCCGCTGGATCGGCGCGTACGCGTCGTGGAGATCGGCGGACAGGGTGGCCATCGCGTTGCCGTCGCGGTCGGGGTCGCCGACCTGCCAGGCGCGTCGGGGCATGTGCAGCCAGGCGTCGGCGAGGGACAACCATTGACGCTCACGTGGCTGGTGCAGCCAGGTGTCCGCGGTGGAGGTCGGCGCGAAGGATTGTTCGCCGGAGTCGTTGGGCGGCGGCGGTTCCGGGAACCCGGCGTCGATGATCCGCAGGTAGCCGGCGAGCTCGATCAGGAATGCGACGCGCTGCGTCTCGATGCCGGAGAGCTTCGACAGGCGCCGGAGTTCGCGGACACCGAGCGCCCCCGACCGCAGGACCGTCGCGGGGGTGGCGCCGAGGATGTTGATCAGCGAGGTGAGGTGGCGGATGAGTTCGAGTGCCTCGCCGCCCGCCGCGGCGTCGACCGCTTTCGCCGGGAAACGCGGCTTGAGGCCGGCCTCGTGCAGCGGTGGGGGAGTGAGATCGTCGGTGCGCCAAGCGGGTTCGTCGCGGATCACCGCGCCGACCATCGGCGGGAGTTCGACGGTCTGATTGTCGACGCGGGCCAGCAGACCCGACGAGATCAGTTGCGCGACGGGTGTGCTCGGGTCGGCGTCGGGATCGGCGTCGCGGCTGCGGCCCAGCGCCGGACCGCGGGCGAGGGTCTCCAGGAGTTCTTTCGGCCGCTCGTCGAGGTCGGCGACCATCGCGGCGATCTCCTCGCCGCTCCGGCCCGCGAGCGGTCCGGTGAGATGTGGTGACCGCCAGGGCATCGCGGAGTCGACGTGCTCGCCCGCGCAGAGCGAGGTCTTGTCGCCCCACAGGATCGCGCGGCGTCGAAGGAGGTCGATGCGGGCGCGGACGTCCTTGGCCGCGGCGCGCCCGGACAACGACTTGACGATCATGGTTTCCGACGGGCGCTTGGTCTTCGTGGCCTTGCGGCTGCCCAGGGCGATCGCCTGCTCGAGGACGGCGATCGCCAAGACGTCGAGATCCTCACCGGCCAGCGCCAGCGACGCCGCGGACAGCGCACGCTGCGCCAGCACACGCGTGCCCTGCGGGGTGGGGGAGGCGAGGTCGGGGCGTTCGATCAGCAGCTCGGTGAGCTCGTCGTCGGAACGCGCGGCCAACTCCTCGGCCAGGCCGGCGTGCTGGTCATCCGAACTCATTCGATCGACTTTACCGGTCGGTGTGTAATCGCCACCTCCGGTGCGGCAGCCCTCAGACGTCGCCGCGGCGCAGCATCCGGCCGCGAGCCGTTTCGAAGTCCACCTTCTGCCCGCGAACCCAGGTCCCCTTGACCACGCCGGCCAGTGCGCGGCCGTCGTACGGACTGATCGCGTTCTTGTGGTGCAGTCGGTTGACGTCGACGATCTGCGCGGACTCCGGCTCGAAGACGGCGAAGTCGGCGTCGCAGCCGAGGGCGATGCGGCCCTTGGTCGGCAGGCCGGCGAGATCAGCGGGCTTCGACGCCATCCACTCGATGACCTGCGGCAGGCCGATGCCGCGCTTCTTGGCCTCCGACCAGATCAGCGACAGTCCGAGCTGCAGTGAGGCCACCCCGCCCCAGGCGACGCCGAAGTCACCGTTCTCGGGGTCCTTGAGGTCGATGGTCGACGGCGAGTGGTCGGAGACGATGCAGTCGATCGTGCCGTCGAGCAGTCCCTCCCACAGCAACTCACGGTTGCCGGCCTCGCGGATGGGCGGGCAGCACTTGAAGGCGGTCGCGCCGTTGGGGACCTCTTCGGCCAGCAGGGTGAGGTAGTGCGGGCAGGTCTCGACCGTGATCTTCACGCCGTCGCGCTTGGCGCTGGCCAGCATCGGCAGGGCATCCGACGACGACAGGTGCAGCACGTGTGCGCGGACGCCGGTCCAGCGGGCACGCTCGATGACCTCGGCGATGGCCAGGTTCTCGGCGCCGCGCGGGCGTGAGGCGAGGAAGCGGGCGTACTCGTCGCCCTCGGGGGACGGCGCGTGGTCGATGGCGCGGGAGTCCTCGGCGTGGACGATCATCAGCGAGTCGAACTCGGCGAGCTCGGCCATGTCGGCTTCCATCTCGTCGGCCGTCAGGTGCGGGAACTCGTCGACGCCCGAATGCAGCAGGAAGCACTTGAAGCCGAACACGCCCGCGTCGTGCAGGCCGCGCAGGTCGTCCTCGTTGCCGGGGATGGCGCCACCCCAGAAGCCGACGTCGATGTGGGTCTTGCCCTGCGCGGCGGCGCGCTTCTCGGCGAGGGCGTCGACGTTGACGGTCGGCGGGATCGAGTTGAGCGGCATGTCGATGAGCGTGGTGACGCCACCGGCGGCGGCCGCGCGGGTGGCCGAGTCGAAGCCCTCCCATTCGGTGCGGCCGGGCTCGTTGACGTGGACATGGGTGTCCACCAATCCGGGGATCATCACCTGGTCGTCGGCCAGTTCGATGACCTCGGTGCCGACGAGCCCGCTGCCGAGCGGCTCGATGGCGACCACGCGGCCGTCGCGGATTCCGATCTCGCGCGCCACGATGCCCGCGGTCGTCAGGGTCTGTTCACCGCGGACGACCAGGTCGAACGGCGCAGCGGTCGAGTCCGTGGCGGCGTCGGAGAGAGGGGCCGGGGCACCGGTTTCTGAGGTCATGGGGCGGGACTCCTTGCTGATCGCCGTGTCCTGGGTTCGTTCCAGAGACTAACCCAGCAGATTCCTCATCGTGGAATGTCGCGTCGCGATTTCGGAAACGTGACTCGCGAGTAGCGCTGAGCGATGCTATTGACAACGCCCCGCACGCGGGCGCTAACCTTCACCAACGCGGAACCCTGATTCCACATCACGGAAGTTCCACGAGTGTAGGAGCGCGGTCATCGATGACCGTCCGACGAAAGTGCAGAGATGAGCACTGAACCGCCCACGATCCAACGTGACGAGGCGACGCCGATGACGTCCACGATCGGCGTGTCCGCCGGCGAGGAGAGCCACGGCGTGACCGGAACCGTCCCGGCCGGATTGAGTCCCAAGCTGTACAACGACGACCTGGCGCCCACGAGCCGCGAAGGTCGTCGCTGGAAGAGCTACAACATCTTCACGCTGTGGGCCAACGACGTCCACAGCCTGGGCAACTACGCCTTCGCCATCGGACTCTTCGCCCTCGGGTTGGGCGGCTGGCAGATCCTGACGGCGCTGGTGCTCGGCGGTGTCTTCCTCTTCCTGCTGCTCAACCTGTCCGGCTTCATGGGCGAGAAGACGGGTGTCCCGTTCCCGGTGATGAGTCGCATCTCGTTCGGCATCCGCGGCGCGCAGATCCCCGCCCTCATCCGCGGTGGCGTGGCGATCGCGTGGTTCGGCATCCAGACCTACCTCGCGTCGGTCGTCCTCCGGATCATGCTGGTCGCGCTGTTCCCCGGCGCGGAGGACCTGGACGCCAACCGCTTCCTCGGCCTCTCGACCCTGGGCTGGATCTCCTTCGTCTCGCTGTGGGTCATCCAGGTGATCATCGTCAGCTACGGCATGGAGATGATCCGTCGGTACGAGGCCTTCGCCGGCCCGGTCATCCTGTTCACGATGGTGGCGCTGGCCATCTGGATGCTCAGCAACGCGGACTGGACCATCGCGTGGACCACTCCCGACTCGCTGACCGGCGTGGACATGTGGCTGCAGATCATCGGCGGCGCGAGCCTGTGGGTCGCCATCTACGGCACCTTCGTCCTGAACTTCTGTGACTTCACCCGCAACGCGGAATCGCGAAAAGCCATCGTGCGCGGCAACTTCTGGGGCATCCCGCTCAACATGCTGCTCTTCGGCGGCATCGTGGTCGTGCTGGCCGGCGCGCAGTTCCGGATCGACGGCCGGGTCATCGAGTCGCCGTCGGACATCGTCCAGACCGTGCCCAACACCTTCCTGCTGGTGCTGGCCTGCCTGGCGCTGCTGATCCTCACGGTCGCGGTGAACCTGATGGCCAACTTCGTCGCGCCGATCTACGCACTGTCCAACCTGTTCCCGCGCTACCTGGACTTCCGCCGCGCGGCGCTCGTGACCGCCATCATCGGGCTGGTCATCCTGCCGTGGAATCTCTACAACTCGCCTGCGGTGATCAACTACTTCCTCGGCGGGCTGGGTGCGCTGCTCGGACCGCTGTTCGGCATCGTCATGGCCGACTACTGGCTCGTCCGCCGTTCGCGGATCGACGTGCCCGCGTTGTTCTCCGAAGCGCCCGACGCCGCCTACCATTACCGGAACGGCGTGAACCTGCGGGCCATCGTCGCGCTGGTCCCGACGGCAGCCTTCGCCCTGGTGATGGCTTTCGTTCCGGCCTTCGAAGTGGTCTCGGAGTTCTCCTGGTTCATCGGTGCCGGTCTCGGCGCGGTCGTCTACCTGCTGGTCGCCGACCGTCGCGGACCGTTCGCCGAGGTGTCGGGCGAGCCGATCTCCGTCGCCAGCACCCACTGATCGCCAGGAGGTAGATCCCGATGCGCATTCTCGTCGCCAACGTCAACACGACCGAGTCGATGACCGAGGCGATCGCCGCCTCGGCTCGTTCGGTCGCTTCACCGGGTACTGAGATCGTCGGCATCACACCGCGATTCGGCGCCGACTCGTGCGAGGGCAACTTCGAGTCCTATCTCGCGGCGATCGCGGTGATGGACGCGATCCTCGCCTACCCCGAGCCGTACGACGCCGTCATCCAGGCCGGGTACGGCGAACACGGTCGGGAAGGTCTGCAAGAACTCCTCGAGGTCCCGGTCGTCGACATCACCGAGGCTGCGGCGTCGACGGCGATGTATCTGGGACACCGGTTCTCGGTCGTGACGACGCTGGACCGCACGGTCCCGCTGATCGAGGACAGGCTCAAGCTCGCCGGCCTCGATGCGCGATGTGCGTCGGTCCGGGCGTCGGGACTCGGTGTGCTGGAACTCGAGTCGGATCCCGTGCGGGCGGTCGAGGCGATCGTCGAACAGTCAAGGCAGGCGGTCGCCGACGACAAGGCCGAGGTGATCTGCCTCGGCTGCGGCGGCATGGCCGAGCTCGAGGAGCAGGTCCGCGCCGCGACCGGCGTCCCGATCGTCGACGGTGTGCGCTCGGCCGTCACGATCGCCGAAGGGCTTGTCCGGATGGGACTCTCGACGTCGAAGGTCCGGACCTACGCGAAGCCGCGGGAGAAGAAGGTCACGGGGTGGCCGTTCAAGATCTGACGGACATCTGAACACGACAGCGCCCCGGTGGCCGAAACCGGGCGCTGTCGTTGTCTCTCGAGACAAGCCATCTGTAGCCATGACGACACAGCCACTCGGCGAAGCAGGGACAAGTTCTCAGCGCTCATCGACAGCGCCGAGACCACCCACGACATCATCACGATCAGCAAGCACGGCAAACCGGCCGCAGTGCTGATGTCGGCCGACGACCTCGAATCGCTGCGCGAGACGATCCAACGCTCTCGACATCCTCTACGGGAGCTCGATAACGGTGTCGGTCCAAACCGCCGATCCTGACGACCACGAAGTGGGGTTCGTCGGTGAGATCCCTCATGCGCATGAGTTCGGACCGATGCGCCGCGAACTGTTGTTGTCACAGGTGGGCGCGGCGGCCGCCGCTCGCCGCCAGCCACACGCCGCACCGCCCGGCTAAAAGTCTGGCTAATGGAAGGCCAGTATCGCGGCTACACTGTAACCATGACTACAGTGCCACTCGGCGAGGCCAAGGACAAGCTCTCCGCGCTCATCGACAGCGCCGAGACCACGCACGACATCATCACGATCACCAAGCACGGCAAACCCGCCGCGGTGCTGATGTCGGCCGACGACCTCGAATCGTTGCACGAGACGATCTACTGGCTCTCACGTGCCGGTCTCCGCGACGACGTCGCCACCGCCGACGCCGAGTACGCCGCCGGCCACACCGTCTCCATCGACGACCTGCGCGCCGAACACGGCCTGCCGCCGAAATGAACGACGCTCCGACAGACTCGCCCGCCCCCTACCGGGTCGAGGTCGCATCCCCAGCTCGCCGCGACCTTCAACGCCTTCCATCCCGGATCGTCCACGCCGTCATCGAGTTCATCTCCGGACCCCTCGCCGAGAACCCGCACCGGCTCAGCAAACCGCTGCGCGACGACCTCGGAGGCCTCCACAGCGCCCGCCGCGGTGACTACCGGGTCCTGCTGCGCATCGACGACCCCAACCACACCATCGTCGTCGTCAGAATCGACCACCGTGCCCACGCATATCGCACCTGACTGACTGTGGCGCTGCATACCTAAACGAAGGGGAGAACGTCGTGAACGACCCCGGGAACACGCTCGCCAGGCCCTCGACACCGAGCGCGACTACCGTGACCTCGCCCACCGCGACGATCTGGCCGTCGACCCACACCGGGGCGCCTCATTGTTCTTCAATCGCCTGACTCAGAGCACGATCTGCCGATTCACGTCCTTGTAGAGCAGGTAGCGGAAGTTCGACGGCCCGCCGGCGTAGCAGGCCTGCGGGCAGAAGGCGCGCAGCGACATGTAGTCGCCGGCCTGGACCTCGACCCAGTCCTCGTTGAGCCGGTAGACGGCCTTGCCCTCGAGGACGTACAGGCCGTGCTCCATCACGTGGGTCTCGGCGAAGGGAATCGAGCCGCCGGGCTTGAAGGTGACGACGTTGACGTGCATGTCGTACGCGAGATCCTGCGGGTCGAGCATCCGGGTGGTGCTCCACGCGTCGGTGTCGGGCATCGGGGAGGGTTCGATGTCGCGCTCGTTGCCGAACTTCGGGGCCGGGGCGTGGCCCGCGATCGGCTGATAGCGCTTGCGGATCCAGTGGAAGGTCGTGGTGGCGTCGCTGCGGTTGTGCGCCGACCATGCGGTGCCCGCGGGCAGGAAGGCGAACCCGCCCTCTGTCAGTGTGTGTTCCACGCCGTCGACGGAGACGGTCAGCGTGCCCGCGGTGACGAAGAGGAATCCTTCGACCTCCGGCTGCGGCTCCGGTGCCTCCGATCCGCCGCCCGGCGCGACCTCGACGATCGACTGCGAGAAGGTCTGCGCGCCACCGGGTACCGGGCTGTTGAGCACCCACGCGCGGGTGCCGGTCCACTCGGGGAAGACCGAGGTGACGATGTCGCGGAGCACGCCGCGCGGGATCACGGTGTAGGCCTCGGTGACCACTGCGCGGTCGGAGAGCAGATCGGTCTGCGGCGGGAGTCCGCCCGCGGGGGTGTGGTACGGCGACGCGGTCATCGGGGTGTCCTTCTCGATGGATGGGTCAATGGTCATGTCGGGCTGTTGGTCTCGGCTCAGTTACTCGGTGCTGGCGGCCGGTGGAGTGCGAGTTCACGCACCTTCGCGATGGGCAGATCGGTTGCGGTCTCCACCTCGTCGACGGTCAGCGCGCCGCACACCTCACCGCGGCGGATGAAGCCGGCGAGGGCGCGGGCGGTCGCGGGTTCGTCGAGCACCGACGACGTGATCTGGTGGGCGTAGTTGCGCAGACGCTCTGCGGCGGAATCGAATCCGTCACGGTAGAAGGCGTACGTGGCCAGGAAGCGGGTCACCAGCTGGGCGGGGTGGAGATCCCAGCCCTGATAGAAACCGCGTTCGAGGTGGCGGCGGACCAGTCGCGAGTGCAATGCCCAACCGGCTTCGACGGCCTCGCGGTCGCCGACCGGGAGGATGTTGGTCGATCCGTCCGACAGGCGCACACCGGTGCCGGCTGCGGCCAGCTGCATCACGGCCTTCGCGTGATCGGCGGCCGGATGTTCCATCGACTGGTAGGCGGCGGCGATGCCGAGGGACGCGGAGTAGTCGTAGGTTCCGTAGTGCAGCGCGGTCACTCGACCCTCGCCGGCGTGGATCATCTTCGCGACCGGCGCCGAACCGTCGATGCCCATCACCGATTGCGGGGTCTCCACCTGGATCTCGAACCCGATCCGTCCGTCCGGCAGTCCATGGACGCGCTCGAGCTCGCGGGCGACGGTGACCATCGCGGCCACCTGATCGGTCGAGGTCACCTTCGGCAGTGTCAGCGTCAGGCCGGCCGGGAGGTCGCCGGTGTCGGCGAGTCCGGAGACGAACAGGTCGAGGGTGCGCAGGCCACGAGCTCGCACATCGGCCTCGAAGCACTTGAAGCGGATACCGAGGAACGGCGGCGAGCTGTCGCCGGAGTCGCGGATCGCGGCGACGGCAGCCGCCACGGCTGCGTCCTCCTCGTCGTCGGCGCGGACGCCGTAACCGTCCTCGAAGTCGACGCGCAGATCCTCGATGGGCTCGGTGCGCAGCTTCGCCTCGACGAGAGTCGCGAGTTCGGTTGCGGTCGAATCGGTTCGGGCGACGGTCGCGCGGGCGATCGCGTCGAGGCCACCGTGTTCGGCGGCCGTCTCCAGCGCCGTGCGGCCCCACTCCCGGGCGAGGTCCGCGGAATACCGGTCGGCGGGGACGTAGACGGTGTGGACCGGCTGCCGGCTGCCGTCGTCACCGGGGTACCTCTCGGACAGGAGGGCGTCCGCCGGGGCGAGGGCTGCCTCGACCTCGGCCAGGAAGGCCGCACCGAGGCGGCCGGGCTGCACGCTCATGAGGAGTCCTCCGTCGATCTGATGGAAAAATAATTCCGCAGAGTGGAGTTTACCTTAAATAGTCCACGTCGCCAGTCGCAGGTGGGCATGGACTCCGATTGCGGTTTCACATCATGGAACGTAATCTTGCGCCGAACTGTGGAGGTGGCAATGGCGGGGAACTCGGGTGGTGTCCAGTCGGTCGAGCGGGCTTTCGAGCTGCTCGAACTCATCGGACGCGCCGGTGGTGAGTGCTCCCTGAGCCATCTGTCGTCGGAGTCGCCGCTGCCGCCGCCGACCATCCACCGGTTGCTGCGCACTCTCGTGGGCATCGGATACGTCCGGCAACTGCCGAACCGGTCATATGCGCTGGGCCCGCGCCTCATCCGACTCGGCGAGGTGGCCAACCGGCAACTCGGCGCGGTGGCCGCGCCCGTACTCGGCTCGCTCGTCGCCGGACTGAGTGAAACCGCGAGTCTCGCCGTGCTCGACGGCGACATGGTCATCTACGTGGCGCAGGTCCCGTCGCCACACAGCATGCGCACCAACAACGAGGTCGGGCGTCGGGTGACGATGCACAACACCGCGGTCGGCAAGGCGGTCCTCGCCGAACTCGACGACGCGCGAATCCTCAAGCACGTCACCCAGGCCGGCCTCACGCCCGCCACCGAGTGGAGCGTCACCTCGCTGTCCGGCGTCTTCGCGGCCGTCGAACAGGTGCGCGCAGAGGGTGTCGCCACCGACGAACAGGAGTACGAGGTCGGGGTCTGCGGTATGGCCGTCGCGGTGCCCGGTGCGCCGACGCCCATGGCGGTCGGCATCTCGGGGCCGGTCGCCCGGTTCGACGAGGACCTGCGTACGCGGGCGGTCGGCGCCCTGCGAGCAGCGGCCGAGACCATCTCCGAAGCCCTCGTCGGCGCGAAGGAGTCGTAGCCGACGCAGAATCGCGCGGTGGTGTCAGATGGTGAGCTTCGTCGGCGTCGTGCGATTGGCCGAGTCGCCGCTCGAGCCGTCACCGATCTGGCCGTCGTTGTTGAAGCCCCAGCACCAGACCGACCCGGAAGCCATCGCGCACGACGTGCCGTTGCCGGTCGAGATCGAGGTGACGTCGGTCAGGCTGCTGACCTCGCGGGGGATCTTCACCGAGCCGCCGCTGGAGCCGAGCTGGCTGCGGTCGTTGTCGCCCCAGCACCAGGCCTTTCCGTCGGCGACCGCACAGGTGGTCCCCCAGTCGGTGGAGATGGCCGAGGCCTTGGAGATGTCGTTCACCTTGGTGGGTGTCTTGCGCGGTTCGGCGGTGCCGTTGCCGATCTGGCCGTAGGCGTTGGCGCCCCAGCAGTACGCGTCTCCGCCGGCGATCGCGCAGGCCGTCTGGAAGTACGTGCTGGTGTTGGTGCTCGGGTCGTTGTCGTCGTCGGGGGCCGACTCGTGGTAGCCGCCGAGGGAGATGTCGGTGACCTCGCCCAGCCCGCCGACCTTCACCGGCGCCGACCGTTCGGTGGTGCTGCCGTCGCCGATCTGGCCGCTGTCGTTGTTGCCCCAGCAGAACGCCGAACCGTCGGACACCGCGCAGGTGGTGCCGTAGGCGGTGGTGATCTCGGTGACGACTCCGAGGCCCGGGACCTTGGCGGGGACCGAGACGGCCTCGGTGCCGCCGGTGCCCAGCTGTCCGTATTCGTTGTTGCCCCAGCAGTAGGCGTCGGTCCCGGCGACCGCGCAGCTGGTGCCCCAGCCGGTGGTGATCGCCTTGACGTCGGAGAGGGTGCCGACCTTGGTCGCGGTCTCGACGGTGTTGCCGTCGGAGCCGTTGCCGACCTCGCCGTAGTGGTTGTTGCCCCAGCACCACGCCTCGCCGGCGGCGACCGCGCACGCCGTGCCGACGTACTTGTTCTCACCGGTGAGGTAGCCGCCGACGGAGACCGACGTCGCGTCGGTGACACCGCCGACCGTGGCCGGACGACTGTGCGGAGTGGTCGTCCCGTCGCCGAGCTGGCCGGTCGTGTTGTCACCCCAGCAGTTCACGGCCTCGTTGACGATCGCGCAGCTGGTGCCGAAGTTGGTGCTGACCAACGGTTGTGCGACGGTGGCCTTTTCGGGATCGTCGGCGGTGCTGCTCAGGAGGACCAGCCCGGTGATCGCACCGATGACGACGATCAGCACGGCGCCCAGGACGCCGGCGATGATCAGGCCGGTGCGCTTCTTCTTCGGCGGTGTACCCGTTGCGCCCGGATGGCCGGCCGGCGCGTGTGGCATCGCGCCGTGCGGCTGTGAGCTGTAAAGCGGTTGCGGCCCGGAGATGTTCGCGGTCGCGCCGGGCCCCGAGGGGTGGTTCATCAGCGGCTGTGGGCCGGACGGTCCGGTCATCGTCGGCTGCGGCGGCGGGGTGTACTGCCCGTAGGGCCGGCCGTACGGCGGTTGCGGTGCCGACGGTGCGCCGGTGCTGCCGCCGACGAGCGTGGGTGGGGGAACCGGTGCGGCCGCGATCGTGTTGCCCTGTGCCGACGGCGATTCGATCGCCGACTTCAGGGCGGCGGCGAAGCTGCGGCAGTCGGGGTAGCGGGCCGCCGGGTCCTTGGCGAGTGCGCGCTGGAAGACCGGGTCGAGGTGCGCGAGGTCGCCGCGCAACTGGCCGATGTGGGGGACCGGCCGCTGGATGTGGCCGAGCATCACCGACGGTTCGGACTGCCCGACGAACGGCGGTTGTCCGGCGAGCAGTGCATAGGCTGTGCACGCCAGCGAGTACTGGTCGGAACGTGCTGTGGCGTCGGCACCTTCGAGGGTTTCCGGTGCGGAGAACGCGACGGTCCCGATGAACGAGTGGGTGCCGGTCAGGTTGGCCGAGCCGGCGAGTTTCGCGATGCCGAAGTCGAGCACCAGGCACGGTCGATCGTGCCGGAGGCGGGGTCGCGGGTGACGAGGATGTTGGCGGGCTTGATGTCCCGGTGCACCACCTGATGACGGTGCGCGTAGTCGAGGGCGTCGGCGACCTGGGTGACGACCGTCGAGACCTCGGCCGGCTTCAGGCGCTCCTCGGTGAGGTCCTTGCCCTCCACGTAGCTCATCGAGAACCACGGCGAACCGTCCTCGATGCCGTACTGGTGGATCGTGATGATGCTGCGGTGGTCGAGTTTCGCGGTGGTCTTCGCCTCGTTGGTGAAGCGCTGGTTGAACCCGGGCTGGGCGCTGACGGCGGTCGAGATGACCTTCAACGCCTCTCGCCGTTCGAGTTGCAGGTTCTCGACGAGATACACCTCGCCCATGCCACCGGCACCCAGCTGGGAGATCACGCGGTAGCCGGCGATGTGGGTGCCCGGACTCAGTGGCACGGCGACACCTCTTTCTTACGGTGAGAATCACTTACGGGGAGAACTCGGACTCCTGGCGGACGTACGCTGGGACGATACCCAAGCGGCGTTGGTGCGGGGCACCCTTCAACCGGATGACTGCCGATCCGATGACGGCCATGTCTAGTACCCGATCTGCGTGGGTGTGAGCTTGTCGTCGGTGGTGCCGATGCCGAGCTGACCGGTCGCGTTGAAGCCCCAGCACCAGACGTTCGACGACGCGAGTGCGCACGTCGTCCGTTCGCCCGTCGAGATCGCGGTGACATCGGACAACCCGTTGAGCCGCGTGGGATTCGGGCGGTCCTCCAGGGTGCCGTCTCCGACCGACCCCCAGGCGTTGGCGCCCCAGCACCAGCCGACGCCGCCGGCGATCGCGCAGGTGGTGTGCCCGGTTCCGGTGCTGATCGCGGTCACGTCGTCGACGCCGGACACGAGCGTCGCGGAGGTGCGGGAGTCCTTGGTGCCGTCACCGAGTTGCCCGAAAGCGTTGTTGCCCCAGCAATACGCGCTGCCGCCGGCGACGGCGCAGGCAGCCTGATCGCCCGCCGACACCGAGGTCGCGGCGTCGAGGTCGGCCACGCGGGTGGGCTTGGACTGGTTGTAGGTGGTGCCGTCACCGACCTGCCCGTTGTCGTTGAGTCCCCAGCAGTACGCGTCGCCGCCGGCGACCGCACACGCGAAGTTGACGCCGACGCTGATCGAGGTCACGTCCGCCAGCCCGGCGACGCGCACCGGACGGTACTGGTTGGCCGTCGATCCATCGCCCAGCTGATCGAAATCGTTTGTGCCCCAACAGTAGGCGGTTCCGGCCGCGATGGCGCACGTGGCCCAGTTCGCGGTGGAGATCGCGGTGACGTCGGCGAGGTCGGCCACCCGGGCCGGCTTCCAGCGGCTGGTCGTCGTGCCGTCGCCGATCTGTCCGTAGTCGTTGTTGCCCCAGCAGTAGGCGACGCTCTCGGCGATGGCGCAGGTGTTGGGGCCGCCGGTGGTGATCGAGGTGACGCCGGTGAGGTCGGCGACGCGGGTGGGTGTCCAGCGGTTTGTCGTGGTGCCGTCGCCGAGTTGTCCGGCCTGGTTGTCACCCCAGCACCAGGCGGTGCCGTCCCGGATCGAACAGGAGGCACCGAGACCGGCACTGAGTCGCATCTCCTCGGTTGCGGCTGCCTGCGGGCTCGAACCACCGTCGCCGCCTTTGTCGTCGCCGCGGGTGAGCAGGACGACGGCCGCGACCACCGCCAGCAGCGCGACCACGCCGATCGCGCCGGCGAGCAACGGCAGGCGGCGTCGGCGGCCCGGCGTCGCGGCCCGGGTGGGTGCGGAGTGGGCGGGCAGCGGGGGAGTGAAGCCCGGTGCGGAGAGGTGATGCGTATCCGGCGGCGGGCCCTGCGCGTACAGAGGCGGCGGCGGACCGGGATACGGCCGCCGCTGCTGGGACTCCGGTGGCAGGGTCTCCGGACCGGAGGGCGGTGGGACGATCTGCGTCGCCGCGGTGCCGGCTCCGGCCGCGGTGAGTGCCCGCCGCAGTTCCACGGCGAAGTCGGTGCACGTGGGGTAGCGGTCCAGCGGCCCGCGGGCCAGGGCGCGGTCGAAGACGGGATCGAGTGCGGCGAGGTCGGGCCGGTACCGGCTGATCCGCTCCGGCGGTGACGTCAGCTTCGCGACGATGTGCCGGGTCTGGGTGTCGGCCTCGAACGGCGTCGTGCCGGACAACAGCTCGTAGGCGGTGCAGGCGAGCGCGTACTGATCTGACGCCGGACCGGCCGGTTTGCCGTCGAGGATCTCCGGCGCGGCGTAGACCAGCGTGCCCACGAACGACGACGGTGCGGTGAGCGTGGTGGCGGTGGCCAGTTTCGCGATCCCGAAGTCGAGGACCACGACCCGGTCGAGAGCGTCGTCCATCGCCCGCCGGGTGACGAGGATGTTGCCCGGCTTGATGTCGCGGTGCACGACGCCGTGGGCGTGCGCGTAGTCGAGGGCGTCGGCGACGCGGTCGACGATCGTCAGGATCTCGTCCGGCCGGAACGAGCTGCTCCGCAGGTCGCGTCCGTCGAGGTAGGCCATGGTGAACCACGGGTCGTCGTCGGTGACGCCGTAGTGATAAATCGTGACGATGTTCGGGTGGTCGAGGGATGCCGCGGTCTGTGCCTCCCGGCTGAACCGGCGGACGAAATCCTCGTCGACGGTCTCGGCGACCGAGATGACCTTCAGTGCCTCGCGGCGTCGGAGTGGCCGGTTCTCCACCAGGTAGACCGTGCCCATGCCGCCCGTGCCCAGGCGGCTGATCACGCGGTAGCCGGCGACCTCTTCCGGGTGGTGGGCCATCAGCGCCTCCTGGTGGCGTGACCTGTGATGCGACGACGATAGCCCCGGTCCGGCCGCCATGCCCGGACACCGCACTTCTTTCATTCGAATGGCGTGGCACAATGCTCCCGTGGCAAACAACAGTGGTGACAAAGCCGACAAGAAGCACTACGTCGACAACGGCTGGCCGAAGGACGAGGACGGCAACCATCCCGACCACGCGGTCTCCGAGCTCGCGACGCACATCTCGGGTGCGCTGTCCCCGTTCGGTGACACCCAGTTCCCGCTCCCGGTCGACGACCTGCCGTTCGTGCAGTCGAAGACGGTCGTCAACCGCTGACGCCGATGCCGACCACCGGAACCAACAGCGGCGGGTCGGTATCTCCGAGGGAAGGTGCCGGCCGCCTGTCGCACATCGACAGCAGCGGCACGGCGCGCATGGTCGACGTCGGGCACAAGGCGCCGACGAAGCGTCGTGCGATCGCCGGCGGCACCTTTCACACCACGGCCGAGGTGATCGGTCTCCTCAGTGAGTCGAAGCTGCCCAAAGGCGATGTGCTGGCGACCGCCCGGATCGCCGGGATCATGGCGGCCAAGCGCACCGATGAGTTGATCCCGCTGTGCCATCAGCTGGCGTTGTCGTCGGTGGAGGTCGACTTCACCATCGGCACCGACTCCATCGACGTGACCGCGACCGTAGCCACCTCCGGCCAGACGGGCGTCGAGATGGAGGCACTGACCGCGGTCGCCGTCGCCGGGCTGACGCTGCACGACATGGTCAAGGCCGTGGACAAGCGTGCGCACATGGACGGCATCCGTCTGCTCGAGAAGACCGGCGGCAAATCCGGCGATTGGCTGCGGGACGACCCCGCCGATGGCTGAGAACCCCTCGCCCGACCCCGCGCGGCAACGCGTCGCGCAGATCGTCGTGGCCTCGACGCGGGCGAGCACCGGGGTCTATCCCGACCGCACCGGCCCGATCATCGAGGACTGGCTCGCCGAGCAGGGTTTCCGCGTCGCCGAACGCGATGTGGTGGCCGACGGTCCACCGGTGGGCGCCGCGATCCGCGCCGCTGTGTACGCCGGCGTCGACCTGGTGCTCACCACCGGCGGAACGGGTCTGTCACCCACCGACCGCACGCCCGAGGAGACGCGGCCGCTGCTCGACGTCGAGATCCCCGGCCTGGCCGACGCCATCCGCTCCGCCGGACTGCCCGACGTGCCGACCGCCGTGCTCTCGCGTGGCCTCGCCGGCGTCGCCGGGACCACACTGGTGGTCAACCTGCCCGGCTCGACCGGCGGCGTGCGGGACGGCCTGAGCGTCCTCTCCGGCGTCGTGCACCACGCCCTCGATCAGATCCGCGGCGGGGATCACTGATCGTCCCCCGATCACCGCGACAAGACAGGATCGACGAATGACCGTAGTCGTACACACCGCGGTGTCGGATAAGCCCATCGGGCTCGCCGACCACGAGGCGATGGTCGCCGACGCCTCGGACGGCAAGGCCGGCGCGATCGTCGGTTTCGCCGGGGCGGTCCGCGATCACGACGGCGGCCGGACCGTCGCCGAACTGGACTACTCCGCCCATCCGACGGCGCCGAAGGTGCTCGCCGAGGTCGTCGAAGAGGTGTCGGCGGTCGACGGAGTCCGCGCGGTCGCCGTCTCGCATCGCGTCGGAGAGCTCGAGATCGGTGATGTCGCCTTCGTGGTCGCCGTCGCCGCCGACCATCGTCGCGCGGCCTTCGAGACGTGCGCGCGGCTCGTCGACGAGGTGAAGGCGCGCCTGCCGGTCTGGAAGCACCAGTACTACGACGACGGCACCGAGGAGTGGATCAACTCGGCTTAGGCCCCGGCGCCACCGTCGACGGGCACGATCGCGCCGGTGACGAACGAGGCGCGGTCGCTGAGCAGGAATGCGGCCACCTCGGCGATCTCCCGCGGAGCGGCCATCCGGCCGAGCGGGGTGGTGTCGCTGATCCATCGGGTGACGCCCGGGCTGGCCGCCTCCCACTCGTCGATCATCTCGGTGGCGGTGCCGCCGGGCGTGAGTCCGTTGACGCGGATACCGTCGCGGGCCCAGCTGACGGCCGCGGTCTCGGTGATGCTGTTCAGCGCGCGCTTCATCGCGCCGTAGGCGGGAAGGTCGGGGTTGGCGCGTCGTGCCCCGATGCTCGAGGTGTTCACGATCGCGCCGCCGCCGTTGCGCCGCATCAGCGCCGCCTGGGCGTTCATCGCGATCCAGTGCGCGCGGAAGTTCACCGTGAACTGCCGCTCGATGTCGGTTTCCGTGGTGTTCTGCAGCGGACCGGGTTCCTCCTGGACGACGGCGCCGTTGTTGAACGCGCCGTCGAGGCGGCCGTGGAGCTCCCCGGCGCGGGCGACCGCGGCGTGCACACTCGCATCGTCGGCCAGGTCGAGGGCGACCGCGTGAGCGGTGCCGCCCGTCTGCCGGATGTCGTCGACGATTCGATCGAGGGCGTCGACGCCGCGTGCGCAGAGCACGACCGAGGCGCCTTCATCGGCGAAAAGATGCGCGGCAGCCGCGCCGATCCCGCGGCTGGCGCCGCTGATGAAGATGACCTTGCCGGTGAGCAGGCCGGTGGACGGGGTGGACCGGGTGTCGGTGTTGTGGGTCATGACCCCAGCGTTGCTGCGGCCGCCGAGCTCATTCAGGCACAGGCTGTACTACTCTCCGCCGGCCGATTGCACGCACACTCGACGTATGGACAAGCACGGACTCGCCTCGTTTCTGCGGAGTCGACGTGAGCGTTTGCAGCCGGAGGACGTCGGTCTGCCGGCCGGTACCCGGCGTCGGACTCCCGGGCTCAGGCGGGAGGAGGTCGCGGTGCTCGCGCACATCTCGACCGAGTACTACGTGCGGCTCGAGCAGGGCCGCGCGCCCCGGCCGTCGGCGGAGGTACTCGTCGGCATCGCCGGTGCGCTGCTGCTCACCGATGAGGAGTCCGATCACCTGCACATGCTCGCCGGGACAGCCCCACCCCGGACCGCCCTCCACCGGCGTGATGTGCGTCCGAGCATCGTCGCACTGCTGGACCGCATGCCGCAGACCGCGGGATTCGTGATGTCGGCGATCTTCGAGGTTCTCGCGTGGAACGACCTGGCCGCCGCGCTCATGGAGGATTTCGCCGAACTCGGCCCGGACGAACGGAATCTCGCGCGTCGCGCGTTCCTCGGGGACGGCGCATCGGCAGCGCTGTACGGAATCTCCGACGGCGCGGAGTTCCGGCATCACGTCGTCGCCAGGTTGCGGCTCGCGTCGACCCGCTATCCGTCGGACCCGGCGGTCGTCGGTCTCGTCGAGGACCTCCGGGCGGGCAGCGAACAGTTCGCGCGGCTGTGGGACCAGCACGACGTCGCGGCCGCGCCGACGCTCCGGAAGAGTCTGCAGCATCCGGTCGTCGGGAAGATCACGGTCGACTGCGATTCGCTGGAGCTCGCCGAACGGGACCAGCACCTGGTTCTCTACAGTGCGCCGGCGGGTTCGGCGGACGCCGAGGCACTCGCTCTACTGCAGATTCTGGGATCCGACGCTGCGGGGTTGTCGGAAACCAGCTGAGAATTGGAAAAGGGCCCCGCACGGATCAGTCATCGTGCGGGGCCCTTCGTCTGGGTCCCTCTGTGCGCTGCGGATTGTGTCCGAGCTGCTACAGGTAAGGGTTGCTACTCGTCAGGGGTTGGGCAGCAGGTGCTTGTTGTCGTTGAACATCTTGATCTGATCGGGGCTCAGCGAGACACCGCTGTTCTTGGCCGCGTTCCAGAGGTTCTCGACCTCGGGGCTCACACCGGCATCGGTGAGAACCGAGGTGACCTGCTTGGCGACGTCGTCGGTGGTCCTGGCCTCAGGGGCCTTGACGAGGCTGAAGCTGCCGTTGCCGTCCTGGAGCTTCTTGACGATCGGGGCCGGGACATCGCTCGGCGCGGTGCGCGGGGTGTGGCCCGACAGGCCGACGCCACAGGTGGGCCATGCGCCCTTGCCCTGCGAGGCGAGCACGCGCTCGGCGACGACGATCTGCTCCTCGCGGGTGGCCTGCTCGGCGGTCGGGGCGAACTCGCCGCCGCCGTGGCCGCTCCAGGTGCTCGGCGAGAACTGCAGGCCGCCGTGGTAGCCGTTGCCGGTGTTGATGGCCCAGTTACCGCCGGACTCGCACTGGGCGACCTGGTTCCACTCGGCGTCGGTCGCGGCATTCGCGGTACCGGTGCCCAGGAGTGCGGCTCCGCCACCGAGGACGGCGCCGGTGAGGGCGACCTTGGTGATGGTCTTGGTGGTCGAGTTGGTCGTCTGCTTGCGGTGACGTCCGGACATAGATCGAATTCCTCTCTCCACGCGCCTACGAAGTCAGCTGTCGGGTTCGAGCGAGAGGCTGCTCGGCCCCAGTGCGTCACCATGATTTGTTAACCACGGTTCTGCGCCTGGGACTTAACCCCGAGGACACCGTGTGTGGTGCCCGGTCTCAGGGGATGAGGTTGGGTCCCCCGTCCTCGCTCCTAGATTTCGTGCGGTCGTTCCCACCGGCGGAGCGAGGCTCGGCGCGGCCGGCGGGACGTATGTTCTGTTTCCTTACCGTGACCTTCGAGAAGGTCGCTTCGTACAGTACGTCCTTCGATCGGCCGATTCACCTGCTTGTCCACAACTTATTTTTTCTCCAGAACCTGGTCTCCCGACCAACTTTCGGCGTCCTCGCAGTTCATCGCGCCGGATGCGGTCCCGTGGCCATCTCGTTACCGCTCCGTTATGTGAGAAAGGTCACAGGGCGGCTGTGGTGTCAACCACCGGCGAACGGGGGGAGGACGTCGAGTGTCGAGCAGATGCCGAGCTGTAGTGAACGGTCAGTGAAGGCCGTTTCGTCGCGGAGGTAGGAACACCGCTCGAGGACCGTCGCCAATTCGGGGTTGCCGGCGGACAGCGTCGACTCGAGGTCTCCGAGGGTGGCCGCGGGCTCGATGTCGACGACGCGCGACTCGGTGCCGGCGGCGGCGCGAGCAGCGGCGAAGAAGCGGACGGTGAGGTTCATCGGGGCGAGCCTATCCGCCGATGGCGGACATGGGCCGCGTCGGCTGCACGAAGCCGGCCGCGTTCACCTCGTGTCCGGGAGCCTTCTGCCACATGTCGGTGCGCCACAGCGCCGCGATGGCGGCGTCGACCTCGTCGTCGGGCAGCGTGCGCAGCACAGCGCGCAGATCGGTCTCCGACGACGCGAACAGGCAGTTGCGCAGCGACCCGTCGGCGGTGAGCCGGGTGCGGTCGCAGTCGCCGCAGAACGGGCGGGTGACCGAGGCGATCACCCCGACCTTGGCCGGGCCCCGTGACGTCCGATGGCCGTCGACGATCCAGGTGGCCGCCGGGGCGCTGCCGCGCGGTGCCGGATCGGGCAGCAGATCGAACCGTGTGCGAAGCGTCGCCAGGATCTCGTCGGCGGTCACCATCCGGGCCCGTTGCCAGGCGTGGTCGGCGTCGAGGGGCATCTGTTCGATGATGCGGAGTTCGTAGCCCTGTTCCAGGCAGTAGGCGAGCAGGTCGGGGATGGCGTCGAGGTCGGCGCGGTCGGGGAGCACGGCGTTGACCTTGACGGGGTCGAGACCCGCGCGTTTGGCGGCGGCGAGACCGGCCAACACGTCGTCGAGCCGATCGCGCCGGGTGATCTGGGCGAACCGTTCCCGGTCGACGGTGTCGAGGGAGATGTTGATGCGGCTGAGCCCGGCGGCGACGAGACCGTCGATCCGCCGCGTGAGACCCAGACCGTTGGTGGTGATCGCGATCTCGGGTCGCCGGGGCAGGGCGGCGACGGCGCCGATGACCTGCTCGAGGTCGCGGCGCAGCAGGGGCTCCCCGCCGGTGAAGCGGATGCGTTCTATCCCCAGATCCCGGACCGCGACCGTCAGCACACGGATCAGTTCGTCGGCGCTCAGCACCGCGTCGTTGGGCATCCAGTCGAGTCCCTCGGCCGGCATGCAGTAGGTACAGCGCAGATTGCATCGGTCGGTCACCGAGACCCGCAGGTCCTTCGCGACCCGCCCGAACGTGTCGCGCAGGGGTCCCTGCGTGGGCACGTCCGATGGTGCCGCGGCCGTCATCGACCGTGGCGTGGGGATCCCGAGGCCGACCGTGCTCATGCTGTCCTGCAGATCACGTGGCGTTCGGGTCTTTACGGGCCTCGAGAGCACGGAAGGTGCTGGCGTGGAACACAAGCGGCTCGACGCCGGGATCGGCGCGCAGGGTGCTGATCTCCAGCAGCACGACGGTGTGGTCGCCGGCCTGGATCTCGTTGTGGATGGTGCACGACAGATGGGCGGCGGCGTTCGGGACGAAGACGGCCCCGGCGTCGGTGCGCAGCGGTGTGATGCCGTCGAAACGGCGCTCCGACGGACCGGCGAGCTGTTTGCAGACGTCGGTCTGGTCGCCGGCGAAGACGCTGACCCCGATGGCCGGCGCGGTACGGATCTGCGGCCACGTCGTCGACGTGTTCTGAACGCACACCGACACCAGCGGAGGGTCGAGGGAGACGGTGGTGAAAGAACTCGCCGCCATTCCGATCAGCGTGGTCGAATCTCCCTCACCCTGTAGGCAACACACCGCGACGACGCCGCTGGGGAAGCAGCTGAACGCTGCCCGGAGAGCCTTGGCGTCGGAGACGGGGGCGAGGTCTGGGGTGGTGTCGATGGTCGCTGTCACGGGGTCCTCACCTGGCTCGGCGTCCGGCACGGAGTGCGTACACCAGGCCGAGGAGAAAACCCAGGGGTGCGCACATGGTCAGCAGGTAGACGAAGGTCGGTGCCGTGTCGCCGTCGGTGACCAGCGGGGTCACGAACAAGGCCACGAGGGCGATGAGTCCGATCGCGAAGATCACCATGGCCACCTGCAGCAGCCGCGGGGACGTCGTCTTCTGCATGCCGTCTACGGTAGTGCACTCTCCGGGAGGGCGACGTCGCGCAAGGGTGTGACGGGTTGGGCTGAGGTAATGGTGTGACCGCGGGGTGGGGTGTTGGCTACCATGGGGCGCAGCAGGCGCCTTGCATCCGTCTGGGCCCATACGGACTTTCCGCCGTGGGTCGTGTGATGGGTGACGGCGTCTTTTGTTGTGACAGGCAGATCCGCAAGAGATCTACGACGTACAGATGAGGGTGAGCACAGTGCCGACCGGCAAGGTGAAGTGGTACGACGCGGACAAGGGCTTCGGCTTCCTCGCTCAGGAGAGCGGTGAGGACGTCTACGTCCGTTCGTCCGCCCTGCCCGAAGGGGTGGAGGCCCTCAAGCCGGGGCAGCGGGTGGAGTTCGGCATGGCCGCCGGTCGCCGCGGGCCGCAGGCACTGAGCGTCAAGGTTCTCGAACCCGCGCCGAGCGTGTCCAAGAACGTGCGCGAGGCCGCCCGCAAGGACACCAAGCGGCACACCCCCGATGAACTGCACGGCATGGTCGCCGATCTGATCACCCTGCTCGAGGGCAAGGTGCAGCCGGACCTGCGCAAGGGGCGCTACCCCGACCGCAAGACCGCGCAGCGGATCTCCGAGGTCGTGCGCGCGGTCGCCCGCGAACTCGAGAGCTGAACCCCGGTCGTCGAGCGCCGACCTCGACGCCGCGGTGTCAGCCGAGGTACTGCAGGAAATTCTCCGGTGCGGTCTGTGCTGCCAGCACTCCGCGCGGGATGATCTCGTCGTTCTGCGTCAACCGGGCCGACGCCGGGTAGACGGTGACCCCCAGCAGGACGAATTCGGGTGCCGTCTTCAGCGTGACCGTGTACGTCTCACCCGACGCCTGGGGCTGCTCGTCTTCGACGAGCCCCTTCGGCGTCCAGTAGACGGCCGCGAGGTTCCAGGGTCCCTTCGCGATGTCGCCGGAGACCGACAGCATCACCGTGTCGCCGACCGCCACCGGAACCCGGGGCGCCTCGCGCTGCGACGTGCCGAGCGGCGGGTCGCACTCGTCGAGCATCAGGTCGCACCACCGCACCGGTTCGACGGTGTAGAGGTTCTTGCCGACGGCGAGGTGCACGTACGGCCGGTCGTCGTGCGTGGAGTTGCGGGTCAGCAGGAACACCGAGACGCCGACGACTGCGACGAACGCCACCACGACGATCGCGATGATCGAAAGTGCCTTCTTCTCACCACTGCTGATCACGGTCGGCGTTGTCCTGTCTCGTCGGGGGTGGAGCGGTCACCGGGTGGCCGGTGACCGGAGTTCGGGAACGGTGCCGTCGACGGCATCCGCGTGGTCGTCGGCCGCTGGGAATGCGCCCGGGTCGGTGCCGACCCCGGTCCGGTCCGGCGTGCGGCATCGTCCGAACCGGCGGCCCGGAAGGCGACAGTCGGTGCGGCGTGGTCGGGGCGTCGACCGCCCAGACCCGGCACCAGCGATGTGCCGCGGGTCGTCATCACGGTCTGGAGCAGGCCCAGCCCGAGCAGCACGGCGACGACGGTGAAGCCGATCCACAGGGTCGGGGGCAGCAGCACCCCGAGTGAGGCGCCGAACACCCACGACAACTGCAGGACCGTCTCCGAACGGCCGAAGGCCGAGGCGCGTGACTCGTCGGGCAGGTCGTCCTGGATCGACGAGTCGAGGCACACCTTGCCGATCGCGCTGGCGCCCGAGGCGACCAGCGCGGCGACCGCCGCGAAGAGGATGTTGCCGAAGATCGCCGCGAGGACCGCGACGACGAAGCAGGCCACGGTGGCCCAGACGATGATGCCCGGCGGGTTCTTCAGCTCCAGCCGGGTGCCGACGCCGTTGCCGATCATGTTGCCGACGCCGGCGGCGGCACCGACGGCGCCGAGCAGCAGCAGCTGCGTCCAGTCCGATGCGTCGCCCTGCTGGGCCTTGGCGTAGAAGGCCACGAACAGCGTCAGGAAGCCGGTCAGGATGCGGATGGTGCCGTTGCCCCACAGACCGGCCACCACCGTGCGGCCCAGCGGCTGACGCATCTTCGCGGCGAGCATCTTGGCACCCTCGCGAGCGCTGGTCGGCTCGTGTTCGGGCATCGCCGAGCGGGCCGGTTCGCCGTGATAGGTCAGGGTCGTGGGGATCTCGCCCTCGGTCGACTCGACCCACGACGGGATGCGCATGCACAGGTAGGCGCCGGCCGCGGCGACGATCGCCAGCCACACCATGGCTCCCGGCAGATGCAGCGGCAGCAGTTTGCCGAGCAGCATCTCGATCAGCGCGGCCACCGCACCGCCGACGATCGTGCCGCCGATCAGGCCGAAGGTGGTCAGGCGGGAGTTCACCCGCGGCAGGTCGATGGTCGGGGGCACCACACGTGGGGTGACCGCCGATTTGAGCACGCCGAAAGATTTCGACAGCACCAGCAGGCCCAGCGCGCAGGGATAGAGCACCCACGGGTCGTACTCGAGTTGCTGGGTGGCGTCGTTCCACTGGACGTTCGACATGATCAGCAGCGCCAGGATGACGCGCAGACCGAAGGTCGTGGCCATCGCGATACGACGCCCGCGCTGGAGTCGGTCGAGCAGCGGACCGATCAGGGGAGCGATGAGTGCGAACGGCGCGATCGTCAGCGCCAGATACAGCGCGACGTTGGTCTTGGATTCACCCGACGCGGCGGCGAAGAACAGGGTGTTGGCCAGCGCGACGGCCATCGCGGCGTCGGCGGCGAAGTTCGCGATCACCGGCAGGGTGAGCGCAGTGAGGCCGGACTGGTCGGCGCCGTCGGCGGTCGCGGCCCGGTGGATCTTGCCGATGCCCTTGCCCGTCAGCTCGCGGCTGCGCATCGCGGCGACGCGCATCACGGTCAGCTTCTTGGGCGTTCGCGGCCCGTGGTCGGCGGGCATCGCCCGGGTCGCCGACTCGTCGTACTGCGGCTGACCTCGCTCGTCGAGCGGCGGCAGATGCGGATTGTGGGTGGGCGGGGGCAGGTAGGCATTGCGGCCGGGACCCGGTCCGGGTGGCGGTCCCCAGCCGGGTGCGGGCCGGCGGCCGCGCATCTGGCGGGTCTCGTCGGCCGGGTAGTTGGCCGACCCGGGGTGCTGCGCGGCGCGACGGCCGCGATCGTCTGTCGGCGGTCGAGAATGCTGGCTCGCCGGACCCCTGGGGGCCCCGCGCCCATCGTCGTGTCGGGAACTCCGTGGGATCACGCCCCCGATTGTTCCTCATCTCGTGCCGGTGCCGCTTGAAGCGGGTCGTTGTGTGGCACACGTCGGCGATATTGCACACTGGAAGCGTGACTGACGTAAGTGAGGGCGGACGACTGCTGGCGGCCGTCGACATCGCACGAGCCGCGCTGGTCGACGAAGGACAGCAGCCCGGCGCGCATCGGCGCAGCGTCGCCGAGGGCGAGTGGGCCGCTGCGCATTACTTCGACGCCGAGCTCGCAGGCTATCGCGGATGGCAGTGGTGCGTCGTGCTGGCCGGTTCCCCGGGCAGCGACGAGATCACCCTCAGTGAGGTCGTGCTGCTGCCGGGCGACGGCTCGTTGCTCGCACCGCCGTGGGTGCCGTGGGCCGAGCGTGTCGCCTCCGGCGACCTCGCGCCCGGTGACCTGCTGGCCGCCGAACCCGACGATCCGCGTCTGGTGCCCAACCAGATCGACACCGGCGACGAGTTCCGCTTCGACTCCGAGTCCGAGGACCCCGACGACATCGGTCAGATCGCCGGCGAGATCGGCCTCGGCCGTCGCCGACTGCTGAGCTACGACGGTCGCGCCGACGCCGCGCAGCGCTGGTACGACGGCGACTTCGGTCCGTCGTCGGAGATGGCTCAGGCGGCCCCGTTCCCCTGCTGCACCTGTGGTTTCTATGTGCCCCTCGCGGGTGCGCTGCGCGCCGGATTCGGTGCCTGCACCAACGAATACGCAGCCGACGGCCGGGTGGTCTCCGCCGAGTACGGCTGCGGAGCGCACTCCGATGTCCAGGCGCCCAAGGGTGAGGGCTCACCCGCCTACGACGCCTACGACGACGGCGCCCTCGAGGTCATCTCGGTCACCCGGGACGCCGAACCGGCCCGCTCCTGAACGACTCGCCACCATCCATGAGCGCCGATCCGTTCGGCCCGGACCCGTTTGGCACCGCCGCACTGCGGTCGTCGACGCTCGACGCCTGGACGGCCTCGCCGACCCGTCTCGCCGAGGACGCGGCTGCCGAGTCGGATCTGGTGACCGTCGGATACCGCGATCGGCTGCTCACCGAACTCGCCGCGAATGCCGCCGATGCCGCGGCCGCGGCGGGGATCGCGGGGGAGCTCGCCGTCTGGGTCGACGGTGACGAGCTACATGTCGCGAACACCGGTGAGCCGCTGAGTGTCGACGGCGTCCGATCGCTGGCCGCGCTGCGGGTGTCGGCGAAGGCGCCCACCGACGGTCAGATCGGACGATTCGGCGTCGGATTCACCGCCACCGCAACGGTCGCCGACCGCGTCGAGGTCCGGTCTCGTACCGGGTCGATCGTCTTCGACCGCGCCGCCACCGCCGAAGCCGTCGACGATGCCGGGCTCTCGGCGGACACCGTTCCGGTCCTACGGCTTGTGTGGCCGACCGATGCCGTGCCGGGGGCGGGGGTGGGTTCCAGCACAGCGGGCTTCGACACCGAGGTGGTCCTGAGTCTGCGTGAGCCGTCCGGGCCGCTCATCGACGCGATGCTCGTCCAGGCGCCGGATCTTGTCGTGGAACTCGCTGCATTGCAACGGATCACCGTGGACGGCGTGGAGGTCACGGTCGAGCGGTCCGCCGGGCCCGAGATCGGTGACGATCAGGCCTCGTCCGCGATCGTCACCGTGTCCGTGGACGGCTCCGGTTCGGTGTCGACCCAACGCTGGCTGGAGGTCACCCGCGGCGGGACGCGCTGGCTCGTCGACGCCGACGGCGGTCGCGCACCTGAGCACGATGTGCTGCGCGCACCCACGCCCACCGACATCGAACTGAGCCTGCCGTGCCGGTGCATCACCGACCTCGCGCTCACCCCCGACCGTCGGCACCTTCACCCGGGTGCCGAGATCGGCGATGCCGCAGCCGGTTATGTGGACCTTCTGCTCCTCGTCGACCCGGTTCGTCGGCTACAGCTCGTGCCGGAGCTGCATCTCGCGCGAAATCGCGACGACGCCAGGCTGATCGAGGCCGTGCGCGTACAGCTCCGCGACGTCGCGTGGCTGCCGGGTGCGGACGGCGAGCCGTTGCTGCCGTCGCGGTCGGTGGTCCTGATCGGGCTGACCGATCGCCTGGCCGGGATGCTGTCCGAACACTTCGCGGATCTCGTCCACCCCGACATCTCACTCGCCCAGCATCTTCCGACGCTCGGGCGGCTGGGCGTCGAGGAACTCGGGCTGGCGGCGCTGGCCGAGCGGCTCGGCGGCCTGCACCACGAGCCGTCCTGGTGGCACGACCTGTACGACGCGCTCGCGCCGCTCGTGTCGACGGGACGCGAGGTCGAGGAACTGGGCGCGCTGCCGATCCCGCGATCCGACGGACGGATGTCGGTCGGGGTCCGCGGACTGTTCGTGAGCGATCGCATCGCCACGCCGATGCGATGGATGCCCACCGTCCACCCAGACGCCCGGCATTCGCTCCTCGAACGCCTGGGCGTGCGGGAACTCTCCGTCGCCGACGCACTGGCCGACCCGGCACTTCGGGTGCTGGTCGAGGACATCGACCTCGACGGTGCCGGCGACGACGGGCTGGCCGCCGAGATCTGTGCGGTCCTACGGGCCGATCCGGATGCGTCCGTACCGCCGTGGCTGGCCACCCTGCCGCTGCTCGACAGCGACGGCGAGCTCCGCCCCGCCGATGAACTGCTGCTGCCCGACAGTCCGCTGCTGTCGGTCCTCGTCGACGACCATCCGTTCGGTGTCGTCGACGACGAGGTCGTGTCCGAGTGTGGCGCAGAAGAATTGCGGCGCCTGGGCGTCGGGTGGGGATTCCTCACCGTCGTCGACGACCTGCCGGTCGGTCCCGACCACGACCTCCCCGACGAGGAGGACTGGTGGGACACGCTGCCCGACGCACCCGAAAGGCTCACGGCGGTCCGGGATCTCGACCTGATCGACGACCGGTCCTGGTCCGAGGCGCTGACCATGATGGCGACCGACGCGGACATTGCACCGCTGCTCGCCGACCGCGACGGGTACACCGCCTGGTGGTTGCGGCGGCATGCCGAGGTCGACGGATTGTTGCTGGGGGAGTACCGCGCACCCTCGGATGAGATCCTCGCCGGGATCATCGACCCGCTCGATCATCCGCACGCCGACGCGCTGGTAGGCGCGCTCGCACGCCTCGAACCCGACACCGCCGACGATGCCGCGCTGCTTCTCACCCGCCTCGGCGACCCCGACCGGGACATCTCCGCCGGTGCCGCGGTGATGGTGCACGCCGCCGTGGTCGCGGCATGCCGCCGGGGCGATCTCGATGCGGCCGATGTCGAAGTGCCCGAACAGGTCCGGACGATCGCCGGCACCGTCACCGACCGCGCGGTGGTGGTCGACCGACCGTGGTTCCTCCAAGCGCTACCCGACGACGAAGCGGTCCTCGCCGGACCGACGGTGACCGCGGCCGATGCCGAGATGCTCGCTACGCTGCTCGACCTGCCACCGGCCTCCGAGGAGTACGCCGCGACCGTCCGCGACCCGGGCGACGCGGCGACCTGGGCTCACCCCGAGGCGGTGCGGTTCGGTGCCGAACGCGGGGTCGAGGTCCCCCGCGGCCAGGTGCGCCTCCACGACGAGTTGTGGATCTCGCTGCGCGACGGGGACTCTCATAAGGATGTGCGCGTGCGCTGGTGGGTCGAGGGCGGGGCCACACACCTCGAGCGTGCTCGCCGAGTTCGCTGATTCGCCGAGCACCTGATGGCGCGCCCTCACCGGGGAGTGCGGAACCACCGGCCTGCGTGGCCTCGATTTCCGGGCGGTGTCAGCGAAAACCTCGCAACACCAACGACGGCGGCGTACCGGCGGCACGGGCGCGTGTGGAGACCACGTGGTCGACGGCGGGGCCCTCCGGCACCGACAGGCGTAACCATCGCGCTTGGGAACTCAGGCGCACGAGTCCGGTCTCGTCGCAGAATCCCAGCGCGCCGAACAGTTGGTGTGCGTGTGCCAGAACCTTCTCGGTCGCCTCCCGCGTGTAGAGCCAGGTGAGTGCGGCCGCGGTGGGCGATCGGACGTCGTCTCCCGACCACCGCCAAGCGGCATCGAGGACGGCGACCTCGGCGCCTTGCAGGAGCATCGAGCACTCCGCGAGCCGGACCTGCACGGCTTGCCGGGATGCGAGCGGCCGGCCGAAGACCTCACGGTCCTTGGTATGCCGCATGGTCATCTCATATGCCCCGGACGCCAGTCCGAGAGTGGCCGCGGAGGCGAGTAGCCAACGGCGGGATGCCATCTCGTCGGCGCCCTGCCCATCGTGCTCGAGCCAGCCGTGCGGCAGATGGTAGGCGTTGTGGACCGGTTCGCACGGCCGATCGGTCAGTACCGCGCCGTCGACCGTGGACACGACCGCCTCGGCGCGGGCGCCCCAGCCGACGACGCGGCGGGCCGGACCGCCGGGGCCAATGCTGCTGATGACACCGCCACGCCCCAGGACGTCGGGCGCCACAGTGGGATTGGCGCGGGCGGCTAGTTCGGCTTCGACGAGCGGCCCGGGTAGGGGAGCGCGGGAGACCGCGCTGATGGCACACACCAGGTCGAGCATGTCGCCGCCATGCGCCTCGAGGTCGAAGATGCCGAACTCGACCAGCTGCTTCCAGCCGGTGGCGTCGTCGGCATCGGACACCTCGAAGATGGGCCGGTCCCTGGCCCATCGACGCAGTTCGTCGACGAGGCCGACGGTGTGGTCGGGGAGGACGAAATCCATGGTCAGCGAATCCTTTCCAGGCCCAGTCCGCGCTGGGCGATGATCCCCATCTGGATCTCGTAGGCACCGGCGGTGACGGTGCCGGTGGGTGCCAGGCGGGTGAAGTCCTCGATCTCGCCGCCCTCGACCGCGGCGGTGTCGTGGGAGTCGACGATCGCCATCGGTCCCAGTACCCGATCCGCGATGGCCGAGACCCGTTGTTCGAGAGTGACGTTGTGCACGCGGGCTGCACTGCCCTGCCACGTCGGCACCTCGCCCCGCTCCTTCATGTCGACGACGAGGTAGCTCATCAGTTCGGCGACGCGCGCACCGGCGAGTGCGGTCGCGATGTCGCGCTGGATCTCGGGCCGGTCCGCCTCCGGAAGACGCTCGAGCTCACCGAGGATGCGCGTGGAGCGCGCATATCGCGCCACACCGACCCGTTCGAAGGCCAACGACGCCATGGCGACTCGCCATCCGTCGCCTGGCGCGCCGAGAACGGCGTCGGCGGGGATCACCGCGTCGGTGAAGACGACGGAGTTGAGCTTGTGTTTGCCCAATGGGGTCGCGATGGGCTTGACCTCGATGCCGGGCGTCGACATGTCGATGAGGAGCACGACGAGTCCCGCGTGACGTTCCGAGCCTGCTTCCCATCGAGCGAGGAGGACGCCGTACTCGGCGTAGTCGCCGTAGCTGGTCCAGATCTTCTCGCCGTTGACGATGAACGCGTCACCGGTGGGCGTGGCCTTGGTCCGCAGCGCGGCGAGGTCGGATCCGGCCCCCGGCTCGGAGAAGAGCTGCGCCCACTGCACGTCGCCGGCGGCAATACGCGGGAGGAATCGCATCTTTTGTTCGTCGGTGCCGAACCTGATGATCGCCGGTCCGATCCAGTTGACTCCCATGTACTGGCCGCCGCGAGGTTCGAAGTAGGCCCACGTCTCCTCTTGGAGCACCACCTGCCGCCAGTTCGATGCGCCCCGACCGCCGTACTCCTCGGGCCATGTCTGGGTGAGCCATCCGCGTTCGGCCATCTCGCGCGTGATCGAGAAGCTGAGGTCGAGATACTCGTCCGGTCCGTGGAAGATCCCGACCCAGTCGTCGGGCAGGCGCGATTCCAGCAGCGCCCGGAGTTCGGCGCGGAACTGCTCCTGTTCTTCGGAGAAATCCAGATCCATGATGTCCTTCGTTCGTGCCGGGCGACTTATTTGCCCAGGACCTGAGCGGTCACAGTCGAAAGTCACCACCGCTGCGTCGGATTCAACATCCAAGATCACACCCACGTTGCTCAACTCCTCTTCCCGGCCGTAGCGCGGCCCGCTCGGAACTCTCGGTCGAGTATGGATCGCCGAGGCCCAATAAGTCTATGTTTTATCTACCTATTTATGCTAATTCTTGAACACTGACAAACCCGAGGAGGCGCAGTGACCCCCACGCAGGTGGCGGCCGAGTCCGCGACGTCGAGCGCGGCCGCGCCCGATCAGCTGGAGTCGACCATCGAGACCGATGAGCACCGCTCATTCGCAGCTGCCGTCGCCGCGGCGGTCGCTTCGGTGTGGGACGACGAGACATTGCGGGGCATCGGTCGCGACGGTCGGGACGCCGACGCCGAGGTCGCATGGGCGGCGCTGGCCGGAGTCGGTATGCCGGGCGTGCCGGTCCCCGAACACCGCGGAGGGTTCGGCGGACGATGGCTCGACGTCGTGTCCGCGATCGAACGCATCGGAGAAACCCTGGTGCCCAACCCGCTGGCCACGTCGTATGCGGCCACGGTGCTGCTGTCCCACAGCGATGTCGCCGACACCGGCCTCGCCGGACGTGTCGCCGACGGCTCGCTGCGGGCGGGCGTCGCCGCCGACTGGACCACCGCGGACTGGGCGGATACCGACGCCCTGAAGGTGGAGGCGCAGGCCTCGGGTGCCGGCACAGTGACCTTGTCCGGCCACGTCGACTGTTTCCTCCGGCCCGCGGCCGAGTTGTTGCTGGTGCCCGCTGTGCTCGGTGACGACGTGGTCGTGGCGATGGTCCCGGCCGAGCGAGCGGTCCTCACCGCGCGCACGGGTCTGGATGTGCTGACCCCGCTCGCCGCGGTGGCCTTGGAATCCGCTGAGGCGACCATCGTGTTGCAGGCGTCGGAGGCCTCGGGTGCGCTGCGCACCGCGCACGCGGTCGCGACCCTGGCGCTCGCCGCCGAACACGTCGGCCTGTGTCGGCGCGTACTGCGCCACGCGGTCGCGCATGCGAGGGACCGCACACAGTTCGGGGCGCCGATCGGCAGCTTCCAAGGTGTCTCCCATCGACTCGCCGACGTCTTCGTCGAGACGGAGTTGGCCACGAGCGCGGTGCGTCACCTGGCGGTCGTCCTCGATACGGGCGGTCACGACGTCACCGAACCCGCACAGCTGGCACATCACCAGGCCGTCAAGGCGCTGCGGATGGCGTCGGCGTCGGTCATCCAGGTCCTCGGCGGTCTCGGCTTCACCTGGGAGGCGACGGCGCACCACGCCTTCCGTAGGGCGGGCGCGCATGCCCGGCTCCTGGGTCCGGCCACCGCGCCGGCCGTCCGACGTCGGAACGACGCGACGGGTGCGCCGCCGACGGACCCGGTGGTCGCGGCGTTCCGTGAGTTCTTGTCGACCGCGGTGGCTCAGCATCGACGAGAATGGGGCGTCGACGAGACCTTCGGCGCCCGGCGGGCCTGGCAGCGACGGCTGCACGACGGCGGATGGATCGGCCTGGGATGGCCGGAAAGCCATGGCGGACGCGGACTCACGGTCCGACAGCAGGTCGACTGCGAACGCGAGCTGGCCGCCGCGGGTGCGCCCTCCCTCGCAGGCGTCCTCGGCATCAACAACGTGGGGCCCACCCTGATCGCGCACGGTACGCCCGAGCAGCAGCGGCACCTCCCGGCGATCCTGTCCACCGACGAGGTGTGGTGCCAGGGGTTCAGCGAACCGGGCGCCGGCAGCGACCTCGCCGGCCTGCGCTGCCGTGCCACCCGTGTCGGTGACGAGTATGTGATCAACGGACAGAAGATCTGGACGACCGACGGCATGGACGCCACCCACATCGAACTGATGGTGCGTACCGATCCCGAGTCCACACGGCATGCCGGTATCACCGTGCTGCTGGTGCCGCTCGACACCCCGGGAATCACCCGTCGCCCGATCGTCCAGCTCGATGGCTCGGTCGGGTACGCCGAGGTCTTCTTCGACGACGTCGCGGTCCCGGCGTCGGCGCTGCTGGGTGTCGAAGGCGAGGGTTGGGCGGTCAGTCGCACCACGCTGGCCTACGAACGGACCGGCGTCGTCGCGCTCGCGGCGCGTCTGCAGCAGTCGGTGCAGGACGTCCTCGACGGCATCGTCGACGTCAACGACACCGACGGCATCGTCGACGGCACACGTCTCGACGACGACGTGGCACGTGCACTGGCCGACACCGCGGCCCGCGCCCGATTACTGGACCTCCACGGAACCAGGATTCTGTCCGCCATCGAGGCCGGCACGCCACCGGGACCCGAACAGTCCGTCGTCAAACTGGCCTGGAGCCAGGTCACCCAGTCGCTGGGGGAGTTGCGGCTCGCCGCGGCCGGTGCCGGCGCACTCGAACCCGACGCGGCCACCGAGGTGGCGTACCTGCGGTCCCGCTCGGCGTCCATCGCCGGTGGTACCACCGAGATCATGAAGAACGTCATCGCCCAGAGAGTGCTGGGCCTACCCCGATGACGGTGGCCGCACAGCACACAAGAGGAGAACTCCCGAT
This sequence comes from Gordonia sp. CNJ-863, assembly GCF_001942325.1. Lineage (NCBI taxonomy): Bacteria > Bacillati > Actinomycetota > Actinomycetes > Mycobacteriales > Gordoniaceae > Gordonia > Gordonia sp. CNJ-863. The sequence goes on along the minus strand of NZ_MKKG01000009.1, from coordinate 51,391 downwards.
GATTGACACAGCCGTCCACGACGCGGACCGGGTGCAGCACGCACCGGCGGACGAGGTGCGCGTTGCACCGCAGCCGGAATGGTCTGCCGGTGTCCAGGAGACCGTCAATGAGTTGCTCGCCCGGGCGGCAGGTCAGTGGCCGGATCGTCCCTACCTCGAGAACAACGGTGTGGTTCACACCTACTCCGAGATCGCCGAGTCGGCGGCATCCCTCGCCGCCGGTCTCGCCGCTCTCGGTGTGCAGCGCGGCGATCGCGTGGTGATGTTGCTCGACAACAGCGTCGAATGTGCGCAGGTGTGGTTCGCGGTGAACTGGCTCGGTGCCATCTGGGTGCCGTTGAACACCGCGAACAAGGGCGAGTTCCTGCGTCACCAGATCCACAATGCGGGTGCGGCCGTGGTGATCACCGAATCCAGGTTCGTCGAACGCCTCGTGCCGATCGCCGACGGCATCCCCGAGGTCACCACGGTCGTCACCCGCGAACCTGTCGGCCACGATATGCCCTGGCGCGCAGAAACACTCGCCGTACTGTTGACCGCCGACCGGCCGCACGTGCCGATGGTCACCGTGGCCCCGGGTGACCTGGCGATGTTCATCTACACCTCGGGCACCACCGGGCCGTCGAAGGGCTGCATGATCAGCCACAACTACGTCTGCAATCTGGCTCGCCAGTATCTGGCCGGTACCGCACGTACGCCCGAGGAGGTGGCCTGGACCGCGCTCCCGCTGTTCCACATGAACGCGGCATCGACCGCCGTGCTCTCGACACTGATGATCGGCAGCAAGGTCTATCTCGCCACCCGGTTCAGCGTGTCGGGATTCTGGCGGGAGATCGAGGAGAGCGGTGCACGCATCGCCACCCTGCTCGGCGCCATGCTGACGATGGTCGCCAACGCACCGGAGACCGAGGCCGAGAAGCGGTGCTTCGGCCAGTTGCGCGTCGTGCGCGGCGCCCCGTTCCCGGCGTCGCTGCAGGAGCACTGGAAACAGCGGTTCGGGGGAGAGATCTTCGGCTCGAACGCCTTCGGGCTGACCGAGGCATCGCTCGTCACCATGGCCGACGCCGCGGCGACCCCGCCGCCGGGGAGCGCGGGTCGACGCGGACCGGACTTCGACGTGCGGATCGTCGACGCCCAGGACTGCGAGGTGCCCACCGGCGAGGTCGGCGAGATCGTCGTCCGGCCGCGGCGCCCCAACATCATGTTCGCCGGGTACTGGCGACGTCCCGACGCGACCGCGGAGGTCATGCGCAACCTGTGGTTCCACACCGGCGACCTCGGCTACTTCGATGACGACGACTGGCTGTACTTCGCCGACCGCAAGAAGGACTATCTCCGGCGGCGAGGGGAGAACATCTCGTCGTACGAGCTCGAGTCGACGTTCCATCAGCACCCCGCGGTCCGCGAATGCGCCGTGCACGCCGTACCGAGCGACCTCACCGAGGACGAGGTGAAGGTGACCGTCACACTGCGTGAGGGTGCCACGGTGACCCCCTACGACCTATGCGAGTGGTCGCTCGACCGCCTGCCCTACTTCGCGGTGCCGCGATATGTCGAGATCCGCGACGAACTGCCCAAGAACGCACTCGGCAAGATCCTGAAGTACGAACTGCGGGACGAGGGCGTGACGTCCTCGACCTGGGACCGCGAGCAGTCCGATCTCGAGGTCCGCCGGTGACAACCCCTTCCGTGGAGGAGAAACAGATGAAGATCGTCGTCGACCGCGACACGTGCCAGGGCCATGGGCGATGCGCGGTGTACGCGCCCGAGGTCTACGAACTCGATGACGAAGGGTACTGCGCCATCACCGACCTGCTCGTTCCCGCCGACCAGGAGGATGCTGCCGCGTCTGGTGCCGACGCATGCCCGGAAAATGCCATTGAGGTTATAGATTAAGCGAGTTCGCTCCCATGTCGGTTACGATCAACCCCATGACGATGCAGCCGGTGGAGACCTCCGTACCGCACGGCGGGTTTCGTGTGCCGAAGACCGCCGAGCTCGTCGCGGCCAATCTACGACGCCAGATCATCCGCGGCGAGCTCGTCGAGGGCGACAGCCTGCCCCCGGAGCACCTGCTCACCGAGAAGTATCAGGTATCGCGGCCGACGCTGCGGGAGGCCTACCGCATCCTCGAGTCGGAGCGCCTCATCGAGGTGCGTCGTGGTGCCAAGGGCGGTGCCCGGGTCCGGCTGCCGGATGCCGACGTCGCCGCACAGCATGCGGGGTTGATGCTGCAGTTCGAACGCACCGAACTGAGTGATGTGTACTTCGCCCGCTCGGTCATGGAGGCGCCGGCGGGGGCGCTCGCCGCGCAGAACCCCGATCCGGAGGATCTCCGGCGGCTCGAGGAGAACATCGCCGAGGCCGAACGCATCCTGGCCGATCCCGACGCGGATCAGAGTCGGCTGCCGGTCCTGTCGCGCGGGTTCCACTCGATCGTGGTGGAGATGAGCGGCAACAAGACGCTGACCCTGTTCGACTCGATGCTCGGCGTGATCATCGACCTCGCCAGCAAGAACTATGTGACGTCGCAGGCGCCGTCGCGGGGGACCAAGTCGAGCGCCACGGCTCTCCGCGCGCACAAGAAGCTCTACCGGCTGATCGCGGCCGGTGACGTCGAAGGCGCAGATGCACTGTGGCGTCGGCATCTCGAAGGTGTGTCGGAGACGATGGCCGACGTCGTGCCGGGCACGGTCATCGACCTGCTGAGCTGAGCCCCGCCCGGGTGCTGCCCCCCGGGACGACTCCCCACTGTTCAGTGCTCGTGTGGTCGCACGACGACCCGGGCGCTCGCGGTGGTCTCGTCGCGCTGGTTGCGTGCGATGACCTCGCACTCCACCAGTCCGTCGTCGTGGACCGCGCATACCTCGCCGCCGATTCGGGTGACGTCGCCGATCAGATTCGGGGCCAACAGGTCTGCGTCGAGTACGACGATCCGCCCGGCGTCGGCGCACCAGTCGGTGACGAGCTGCGCGAGCCACGAGATCCGTTGGGCGCCGAAGTCGTAGCCGCGTGCGAGTCCGTTCTGGCGTGCGATCGTGGTGTCCCAGTGGCCGGCCTCCGCGGTGTCGGGGTAACCGTGTTCACCGAAGAGGCGTGTGGCCGGGTCGGCGGACCACATCCGATGCGCGTACCGGTCGGTGAGGACCAGCGGTGACCCCCAGCCGAGCAGCCAGGCGATGATGGAGGTGACCGTCAGCGGCCCCTTGACGAGCGTGCCCAGCCCGTCGCCCGCACATACATCCGGGCCCAGGGTCGCCCTGGCGTCCGGAGTGTTCTCGCACAACGATTCCCGCATCAACGCATCGATGTCCTCGGGCGTGTACGTCGGTGGCTCCCCGAATGTGGGCGGCGCCGAATCTGCTGTGTCGGTGCGGTCCCTGCGCGGGAAGCGCATGGTGCGCTTCCGGCACTCCGCGAGGAGTGTGCCCGTGTCGTCGTGATAGCGGAACAGCTCTTCCAGTTCGACGACCTCGCCTCGACGACGCGACGACCGAACTTCCACGGCGGACAGTTCGACCGTCGTCGTGACCCGGCGATCGACCTCCACCGCCGAGTGGAACGTCCAGTGGTCGCCCTTCCACAGCGTTGCATATCCGGCCAGACACGAAGCCGGTGCCGGCGTCGACGCCGCATCGGCTCGTCCGACGCTGCTGCAGCTGTAGAGATACGTCGGGGGTACCTGTCCATCCCGGGTCCAGCGCGGTGAATCATCACCGATGCCAGCGGCGAAGTGTCGCACCGACTCGGTGGTGACCCACCTGTTCCAGCCCACGACCGGTACCCGGACCCCGATGGTTGTGCGCAGTAAATCGATTCGTTCGTGAAGATCTGTCATGGAGGTACTTTCGGGGTCTGCCACAAGGGATTATCCAGCGTATTATCATATAGATAATACAACTATATCTGGATCAATTGGAGTGGCATGTCACAGGACCGGCTCACCGCCCACCGTCCGTTGACGGACATCCTCGATCTGCGCCTGACCGGTGACGACGAGTTCGCCGGGCCGGCGGTCGCCGACGGCAGCAGGCGGCTCTACGGCGGCCATGCGATCGCCCAGAGCATCGTCGCCGCAACCGAGACGGTCTCGGGTGAACCCCTGCGCTCCGTGCGGATCGACTTCCTTCGCCCCGGTCTCGAAGAGCACGAGGTCGAGTACCGCGTCGCGCGGTTGCTCACCGGCCGGCGTCTGGCGAGCCGTCGCGTGGACGGATTTCAGGACAGGAAGCTCCTGTTCACCGCGACAGTGCTCTTCGGGAACGCCGAGCCCACCGGGGCGGTGACGCTCCCGGTCGAGGAACCCATGTCGGCCGTCCCGCCGATCCCGCCCCTGTCGGCGGTCGAACAGCATCGGGTTCGAGGGGTCGAGGTTCCGGCGCAGGCGATCCCGCGGTACGTCAGGACCGGGATGCGGTTCGTCGACGACCCGCCGCGAGTTGCCGCCGGCACCGGCCGCACCCCGGAGCGGAGCCGTGGGTACTGCGACCTGCGAGGCATCGAACCACGTTTGGCCACAGCTGCACTCGGTTACGCGAGTGACCTGTCCATGCTGGACCCGCTCGCGTACCACGCATCCCTGATCTGGCAGGAATCCGCGGTCCCCGCGACCCTCACGCACTCGATGGTCGTCCATCGGCCGGGTCTCGTCGGAGACTGGTTGCTGTTCGACCGCGAACTCGTCTCGGCATTCGACGGTACGGTCTACGTCGTCGCCGGGGTGTACACGACCAGCGGTGTGCGCGTCGCCACGCTGACCCAGAGTGCGCTGGTGCTGGAACCGTAGAACCCGCGCGGGCCGGCGTGGCGGACGCGCCTATGCCGGCGTCGTCACCCCGAGGGGGAGGGGACCTTCGACGGCGACATGCCGGAGCAGCGGCGAGGGAACTCCGAGTGAGGATGCCAGTGCGAGAGCCGAATCGGAGTCCTTGGAGAGGTACTTGCCGACGCGGTCGCCGAAGGCGGCCACGCTGGACTCGAGTGCCATCCGACGCATGGCATCGGATGCGCCGCTGCACTGGCCGATCGTCGCCAGGAGCGCGGACTCGTCGACTCCGAGAGCGTCCCCGATGCGTGCGGCCTCGGCCACGAGCTGCACGTTGGCGGTGAACAGCAGGTTGTTGATGAGCTTGATCGTGCTCGCGGTGCCGAGCGCGCCGGTCGGGAGGTAACGACCGGCGTACGTCGACACCGTCTGCTCGGCAGCGGCGACCACGTCGGGATCGCCACCGGCCAGAACGGTCAGCCGACCGTCGCGAATGTCGGTGGCACTGCCGCTGATCGGGGCGTCGAGAACCCGCGCAGCACGTCGGGCTGCCGCGTCGGCGATCGCACGGATCATCTGTGGCCCGGCGGTGGTGTGGATGACGAGGATCGCGTCGTTGTCGAGGTGCGAGGCGATGCCGCCCTCGCCGAGGATCACCTCGTCGAGCTGCTTCTCGTCGAAGAGACACACGACGACCACCGCGTGGCCGCGGGTCGCGGCTGCCGGCGTGTCCACCACCTGAGCCCCCGCGTCCCGCAGCCGCTCGGCGACCTCGGGGCGTCGTACCGACACGGTCACCGGCACGTCGGCGCCGAGGAGACGGTCGATCATCGGGGCGCCCATGCTGCCCGCCCCGATGAAACCGACTCCGCCACCATGTGATCCAGTGCTCACAGACCGGTCACTCCGGCTTTGAGGAGCGCACCCGCGTCGACCTTGAGCTGCAGTCCGGTGACATAGCGCGATTCGTCGGAAGACAGGAAGAGCACCGCGTTGCTGATGTCCTCCGGCTCCACGTACGGCACCGGCATGATCTGCGTCGAGGCGAAGGCGTCGAGCACGTCCTCGCGCTTGGGGTCGTCGAGGTCGGGCCGGAAGACCTTGTACATGGGCGCACTGTGCAGCATGGGGGTGTTGCAGTTGCCCGGGTGCACGGCGTTGACGCGGATGTTTCTCGGTCCCAGCTGGATCGCGAGGGAGTTGACCAGGGACGCGACCCCTCGCTTGGCGTAGGAGTAGCCGGTTCCGCCGGGGCCGTTCTTGACTCCCTGCGGGGTGAGACCCGCGAAGGAACCCGTGGCGATGATCGACGCGCCGGCGCCGAGATGGGGGAGTGCCACGTCGATCGCGTTCATCACGCCGGTGAGGTTGGTCGAGACCGTTTCCAGCCACACCGATTCGGGCTCGTTCTCCCCGAGGGGGCAGACGCCGGCGTTGGCGATGACGATGTCGAGACGACCGAGTTCGGCGACTCCGGCGTCGACGGCGTCGGCGAGGGCGGTCTTGTCCCGGACGTCCACGATGTGGGGACTGATCCGGCCGTCGAGACCTTTGACCATGTCGACCGTTTCGGCGAGATCATCGGGCGTCGCGAGCGGATAATTCATCCACTCCGGCTGCGCGCAGATGTCGACGGCGATGATGTCGGCGCCCTCGCGAGCCAGGGCGAGCGCATGACTGCGCCCCTGGCCTCGTGCGGCACCGGTGATGAGGGCGACCTTGCCCGCGACCCTACCTGTCATTGCGTTCTCCTCTGTTCGTTCTCGTGCCCCATCGGGTGGGGCGAGTGTCGTTGTGGCGTCCGGCTTTCGCTGGAATCCAGACGATCAGCGGCCGGTCCACCTCGGCGGCCGCTTCTCCGCGAAGGCCGCCAGACCCTCGCGGGCATCGTCGGAGGCGTTCACCGTCACGGCTTCCCGTGCGGTGTGCGTCCAGAAGTCGGTCTCGGCCGGTACGGCTCCGTCACGGATGCCCTTGGCGATCCGCTTGGTCGCCTGCACGGCCACCGGTCCGTTCTCGCCGATCTTCGCGGCGAGTCGGAGGGCCTCGGCGCGTACCAGGGCGGCAGGGACGACGCGGTTGACGAGGTGGTGCTCGAGCGCCTTTGCGGCGGTCAGGGATTCGCCGGTGAACAGCAGCTCGAGGGCGAGGCGTTCGGGGAGTTGCCGTGTCCACCGGAATGCGCCACCGGCGCCCGCGACTCGTCCGCGCTTCACCTCGGGCAGGCCGAAGACCGCGTTCTCCGACGCGACGATGAGGTCGCTGGCGAGCGCCAGCTCGGTACCACCGCCGAGGGCGAGGCCGTTGACCGCGGCGATCGTCGGTTTGCTGATCGGGTGGTTGACGTAGCCGGCCAGACCCCACGCCTCGCGTCCGGGCGGGATGATGGGTTCGCCGCGGCCGATCGCCTTCAGGTCGGCGCCGGAACAGAACGCTTGCTCGCCGGCGCCGGTGAGGATCACCGCACGGATGTCGGGATCGGCCTCGGCGTCGGAGAGGGCGTCGCCGATCGCCAGGCACACGCCCATGTCCACCGCATTGCGGACCTCAGGACGGTTGATCGTGATCACGAGGGTGTGACCCTCGCGGTCGAGTAGCACCGAGTCATTCACAGTGCCAACCCCTTTCGTGTCGGTCGAGGATGATCTCAGATGCCGGGACCGGACGCATCGGAGTCGTCCCGGATGCGGTGGCGCAGCGCGAACTTCTGGATCTTGCCGGTGCCGGTCTTCGGGAGGTCGGTGAAGACGATGCGTCGTGGCACCTTGTAGCCGGCGAGATGAGAGCGCGAGAACTCGATGAGTTCCTCGGGGCTCACCTCGGCACCGGCCCGGGGGGTGACGAACGCGACGGGCACCTCGCCCCATCGCTCGTGTGGCGCGCCGACAACGGCGACCTCGGAGACCGCGGGATGGCGTGACATGGCTTGCTCGACCTCGATGGAGGCGATGTTCTCGCCGCCCGAGATGATGACGTCCTTGCGTCGGTCACGGAGCTCGATCTCGCCTGCGGGATGCACCACAGCCAGGTCGCCGGTACGAAACCATCCGCCGCCGAACGCTTCTCGTGTGCCCTCGGGGTCGTCGTGGTAACCGCCGGCGACGGTGTTGCCGCGGATGAGGACCTCGCCCACGGTCTCGCCGTCGGCGGGGACGTCGGGCTTCGCCGGATCGCCGTCACCGACCACCCGCAGCAACTGCGCGACGACGCTCGCATTGCCCTGCCGGGCTTTCAGTGCGGCCTGCTCGCCGATGGGCAGGTCGTCCCACTCCGGTTGCCAGTCCCGCAGCACCGACGGTCCGAAGGTCTCGGTGAGTCCGTACAGGTGGGTGACGGAGATGTCGAGGTCGGCGAGGGCCGCGAGCAGCGACGGCGACGGAGGGGCGCCGCCGGTGCCGACGGACATCGGATGGTCGAGCCGGGTGGCGCGCGGGTGCGCTGCGAGGTCGATGAGCACCGTCGGAGCGGCGTTCATGCTCGTGGCACCCTCGTCCAGGATCCTGGTCCAGATCTCGCCCGCATCGACCTTGCGCAGGCAGACGTGTGTCGCTCCGGCCGCGGTGAGGGCCCAAGGGAACGACCACCCGTTGCAGTGGAACATCGGCAGCACCCACAGGTGGACCGTCTCGGGTCCCAGCCGCGCGTGGAAGGCCATCGACAAGGCCTGCAGGTAGGCGCCGCGATGGTGGTAGACAACGCCTTTCGGCTTACCGGTGGTGCCGCTGGTGTAGTTGAGGGCGATCGGCGTCCGTTCATCGGTCAGGCGCCGGTGCACCTCCGGGGCACCGGCGAGCCGGTGTTCGTAGGCGGTCGAATCCAGCATCGTCGCGGCGGCGGTCTGCTCGGCCGCAGCCGCCAGACTGTCGTCGTAGAGCAGCACACGGGCACCGGAGTGCTCGACGATGTAGCGCAGCTCCGCCGGGGCCAGCCGGGTGTTGAGCGCGACGAGCACGCCGCCGGCCATGGCCACGCCGTAGTGGGCTTCGAGGAGCATCGCGCTGTTCGGTGCGAGTACGGCCACCCGATCGCCGGGTTCGACGCCGAGTTCGGTGAGCAGTCCTGCCTGTCTGCGGCACCGCTGCAGCAGGTCGGCGTAGGTGCGTCGCACCGGGCCGTCGACGACAGCGATGCGGTGGCCGTGCACGACGGCCGCCCGTTCGAGGTAGCTGACCGGGGTCAGTGGCTCGAAGGACGAGTCGAGGTCGGGTTCAGTCATGTTCTCTCCATCCATCGCGTGCCACACCATCACCGGTCGGCACGGAGGCCGGTCGCCGGCTTTCGTGTCAGCGCGCGTTGAACCGCTGGGCGCCGTCGATGCGGATCACCTCGCCGTTCAGGTAGTCGTTCTCGGCGATGTGCAAGGCCAGTGAGGCGTACTCTTCCACGTCGCCCATCCGCTTCGGGTTCGGCACGCCCGGACCGAATTTCGCCTGCGCGTCCTCCTCGCTCATCCCGTAGGCCGGGGTGAAGAAGGTGCCGGGCGCGATCGACATGACCCGCACTCCGACGGGAGCGAGATCGCGCGCAGCGGTCAGGTTCAGGCCGATCACGCCACCCTTGGCCGCCGAGTAGTCGGTTTGTCCGGGTGCACCCTCGTAGCCGGCGATGCTGGCGGTGGAGATGACGACGCCGCGCTGACCCGACCCGAGCGGCTCGTTGCCGACCATGGCGGCCGCGGCCTGACTCATCACGTTGAACGTCCCCGACAGGAAGATGTCGACGGTCTTGCGGAAACGCTCGAGGCCGTAAGTCTTTCCCTCGCGGTCGACGATGCGGGCGCGGGCGGCGGACCCGCCGTGGACGATGACGGCGACCCGGAGGGGGCCGAGCTCCGTCGCAGCGGCGATGGCGTCGCGAACCGACTCCTCACTCGTGACGTCGGTGCTGCGGAACACCGCCGCGTCGCCGAGGTCGTCGGCGAGCTCGCGGCCCCGGTCCGCGGCCAGGTCGGCGACGACGACCTTCATCCCGGCGGCGACGAGACGGCGTACCGTCGCCGCGCCGAATCCGCCGGCGCCACCGGTCACGATCGCCGAACCGCCATCAAGAATCACGTCGAGGTCTCCTACCGATTGTGAACGAAAATATGGTTAGCTTTTTATACCTAATCTCGGCCGGGCACAAGGCTCACCGAAACAGCCACCGCCGGCAGACGTCGCCGCGAAGCGAAACGAGGGAATGTGACCGAGGCAGTCATCGTCAGTGCAGTCCGTACACCGATCGGCACCGCCCGCAAGGGGGCACTGGCCAACACCACCGCGCTGGAACTGGCACACGAGGTCGTCGGCGAGACCCTGCGTCGCTCTACTGTGGACCCCGGGCGGGTCGAAGACATCATCTTCGCCGAGTCGGGCTGGGGCGGAGGCGACATCGCACGCCACGCGGCGGTGACCAACGGGATGCCGCGGGTGCCCGGCCAGGCGATCAACCGCCACTGCGCCGGCAGTCTCGCCTCGGTGGGCAACGCCGCCGCGGCCATCCGCGCGGACATGAACGACGTGGTGATCGCCGGTGGCGTCCAGTCGACATCGACGGCACCGACCATGCGCTGGCGGGTTCCCGGCACCGCCGACGAGTACGTCGACAACTGGTTGAGCCCGACGCATCCGGACTCCACCGAGGCGCCCAACCGTGACATGTCGATCACCGTCGGATGGAACACCGCGCGCGCCGCCGACATCGATCGGGAGGCCATGGATCGGTGGGCGCTGCGCTCGCATCAGCGGGCCGTCGCAGCCATCGACGCCGGTCTGTTCGACGACGAGATCGTAGCGGTCAAGGCGTTGCAGCTCGACGGCTCCTACCGCGACTTCGGCGTCGACGAGCATCCGCGTCGGAGTTCTACGTACGAGAAGCTCGCCTCGCTGGCGCCGCTGCATCCCGAGATCGACGGCTTCTCGATCACTGCAGGCAACGCCAGTGGGGTCAACGACGCGGCGGCGGCTCTGACGCTGGCCAACGCCGAGCTCGCGGAAGCCGAGGGCTGGCCGGTCCTCGCCCGGATCCGGTCCTGGGCCGCCGTCGGCATCGAACCGGCACTCATGGGTCTCGGTGTCGTCGACGTGGTGCCGTTGGCCCTGCGCAAGGCCGGGGTGGAACTCGACGACGTGGCCGTGTGGGAGATCAACGAGGCCTTCGCCTCGGTGCCCATCGCCGCGTGCCGTCGTCTCGGGATCGATGAGGACAAGGTCAACATGCTCGGCAGCGGATGCAGCCTCGGACACCCGGTCGCGGCGTCGGGCGCCCGGATGCTCACCACCCTCACCCACCAGCTCCGACGAAGCGGCGGCGGTGTGGGTGTGGCCGCCATGTGCGCCGGCGGCGGACAGGCCGGCGCGGTCGTCCTCGAGGTGTTCTGACCGACGGCGCCGGGAGCCGGTTTCCGGCGGCCGGGTGGGTCATGCCGGGCGGAACACCGGGACCCACCGGTCGTCGGTGTGGATGAAGGCCACGGTGACCCGCATCCCGATGGTGACATCCTCGGGCTCGACGTCGACCAGATTGGCGGTCACCCGCAGGCGCGGTTGATCGTCGAGTTCGACCACGGCGGCGACGAACGGGACCTTCCAGCCGGGCAGCCACGGGTAGCGGTTGATCGTGTAGGTGAAGACCGTGCCGTTGCCGGTGACCGGCTCGGGGCGCAGGGTGTCGGTGAGGCAGAGCGGGCAGAGCGGTTGCCCGGGGTGGATGAAGGTCCGGCAGTCGCCGCAGCGGGGGAGCTGCCATGTTCCCGACGCGCCGGACGTCCAGAACGCCGCGTTGGCCTCCGTGACCGGCGGGAGGATGTGGGTCTCGGCGATCGGATCCGCGCTCAGCAGGCGCGGGTTGCTGTCACGGGTGGGCTTCTCGTCGGTGTGCTTCACAGGATCTCCTGGGGTCGTTCGTGTCGCCGGAGCGGCGGTGACTGCTAGCCTATAAATCGCTATATGATTATGCGAGTCCTGGGTGGTTCGCGACGGCGTCCGACGGAAGGTCGACGGTGCATCTCTTCGAATCCGATGTGGTGATCAGCGGTATCGGCCAGTCGGCCGTGGGGCGGCGGTTGGGGCGCTCGGGTCTGGACCTCACCGTCGAAGCGGCTCGTGTTGCACTGGCCGACGCCGGGCTGACGCGGGCCGACGTCAACGGGCTCTCGGCATATCCGTCGATGCACGACGATCCGGGATTCGGGCCCGTCAGCGTGTACGAGCTCAAAGAGGCCATGCGTCTGGAGCTGGACTGGATCGTCGGGATGCCGCACTCGATGGGCCAGTTCGGTCCGATCCTCGAGGGTGCGATGGCGATCTCGTCTGGTCTCGCCGACCACGTGCTTTGTTACCGCACGATGACCGAGTCGACGGCTCAGGGCGCCGCGAGCCGATCGTCGGTCACCGGCCGCCCGCGGGCGTCGTTGAATCAGACGATCGAGTACTTCATGCCCTACGGCCTGGCGAGTGCGTCGTCGTGGGTGGCGCTGTACATGCAGCGGTACATGCACGAATTCGGTGCCACCAGAGAGCAGTTCGCGGGCCTCGCGATGACCGAGCGCAGGCATGCGGCGCTGAACCCGAAGGCGATCTACCGGGCGGAGATGACTCTCGACGACTATCTCGGCGCGCGCATGATCTCCGACCCGGTCGGCCTCTACGACTGCGATGCGCCCATCGACGGCAGTACCGTGATCATCTTGTCGCGCAAGGGCGCGTGCCCGCGTCCCGAGAACGCCGTGAACGTCGAGGCGGCCGGAGCGGGTATGCGGGTCAGCGCCTACTGGGATCAGTCGCCCGACATGATCGAGATGGCCGCAACCGGGGCGGCCCGTCGCCTGTGGGAACGCACCGACCTGCGGCCTTCGGATGTCGACGTCGCGCTGCTCTACGACGGCTTCAGCTATCTCGCCATCGCCTGGCTCGAGGCCCTCGGTTTCTGCGGGCGCGGTGAAGGAGCGGCGTTCGTCGAAGGCGGCGAACGCATCTCGCTGGGCGGTGAGCTGCCGCTGAACACCCAGGGCGGCCACCTCTCGGGCGGTCGCCTGCACGGCTTCGGGATGCTGCACGAAGCGTGTCTCCAGGTGCGGGGCGACGCCGATCGGCGCCAGGTGTCCGGCGCCGAGCTCGCCGTGGCGTCCGCCGGCGGAGGTCCGCTGGCGGGGTGCCTGCTGGTCTCCGCGCCGGCCTGACGTCGCTCGTATGGCGTGACCGCTGATGTCGCGTCACCCTCCGGTTGTGCGCACGGCACCGACAGGAGGTTCAGTGCTGCAACGATATTCGAACCTTCAGCGCGGGGTCGTGCATCCTGGTCGACGTGGAACGCGCCGCTGTGGGGATGGTTCTGGGGCGAATCACCTCAACTCCTTGACGCCACCCCGGGTTATGGCTTTAATCACACTAAAGAACTTAAATGTTTAGTCGATTCGCCACGCCGGGGCGACCACACAAGGAGAGCCGATGACAAGCACCCTCGAGCCGACATCCGCCGGGCCCGTGGCGGACAAGGCCGCGATCTACCTGGCCGGCCGATGGCAGGAACCGGTCGCGGGTGAGCAGATCACCGTGGTCAACCCGGCAACCGGGTCGCCGGTCGCGAAACTCGCCGCCGCGGGTATCGACGAGGCGGACCGCGCGGTCGTCGCAGCCCGGGAGGCCCTGGACTCCGGAGTCTGGGCCGATCGGGACGCCACCGAGCGTGCCGCGACGCTCGTCGCCATCGCCGACGCGCTCGACGCCCGCACGGACTCGCTGGTGTCGGTGCTGATCGCCGACCTCGGGTTGCCGCGTTCCTTCGCCGAGTTCGTCAACCAGACGGCCGCGCAGATCTGGCGCGACGTCGCGGATCTCGCGACCGAGCTGCGCACCGAGGAGGTTCGCACCGGAGCGGGCTACAAGACCCTCATCCGTCGTGAGCCGGTTGGCGTGGTCGCCGCCATCGTGCCGTTCAACGCGCCGACGGCACTGGCCGCGGCCAAGATCGCCCCCGCCCTCCTGGCCGGGTGTTCCGTTGTGGTCAAGGCGGATCCGTACACACCGTTGGCGTCCTACATCCTCGCCGAGGTCTTCGACGAGGTCGGGTTGCCGCCCGGCGTCATCTCCGTGCTGCCGGCGGGCCGGGAGGTGGGCGCACACCTCGTCGCACATCCCGGCGTCGACTTCGTCAGCTTCACCGGAAGCACCGTCTCGGGGCGCGCGGTGATGAAGTCCGCGGCCGACCACATGGCCCGGATGACCCTGGAACTCGGCGGCAAGAGCGCTGCGGTGATCCTCGACGACGCCGATCCCGCTGCGGTCCTGCCGATGCTGGTCCCGCTGGCATTGGGACAATCGAGCCAGGTGTGCACCGCTCTCACGCGTCTCCTCGTCTCCGAGGAGAACCACGACATGTGGGCCGAACTGCTGGCCGGCGCGTTCGCGTCGCTCCCGGTCGGCGACCCCGCCTCACCCGACACGGTGATCGGGCCGCTGGTCAACGCCGACGCGGTCACGCGCTGCGAGCGGTTCGTCGCCGAGGCCGTCGAGGAAGGGGCCACCGTCCTCACCGGCGGAGAGCGACTCTCGTTGCCGGGCATGGAGAACGGCTACTTCTTCGCCCCGACCCTGCTCGACGGCGTGCGGCCCGACTCGACCGTCGCCCAGAACGAGGTGTTCGGCCCGGTCATCAGCCTGATCACCTACACCGACGTCGACGACGCGGTGCGGATCGCGAACGGGACCGACTTCGGCTTGGCTGCCGCGGTCTTCGGCACCGACGTCGATCGCGCCCTCGGCCTCGCCGACCGTCTCGACGCCGGTGTGGTGGCGGTCAACACACCGGCACCGCCATGGCCCAGCCCTTCGGTGGATACAAGCAGTCGGGCATCGGGCGCGAAGGTGGTCCGGAGGGACTCGACCACTTTTTCGAGGTCAAGCAGATCCGGGTGCCGGAGTGAGCTCGCAGCTCAGCACTCCCCACCGGTCCCCACCCGAACAGCACTGTCCCGCAACAGCTTGCCCTGAACAGAAAGTGAGCATCACCAATGTCCGCTCCTGATCGTCCCGCATACGACGACCTGCCCTTCCTCGACGGGATGAAGATACGGTCGGCGTGGGGCCACTACGGCGCCACCGACGCCCTCGGCGCCCTCAACCTCATCACCCCGGACGTGGTCCGCGCCGCCGCAGATCTCGTCCACAGCGGCGAGCGGTTCGTCCTGTCGATGCCGCTGTCGCTTCCGGACCCGCCGTTCTTCGGCCGGGAACCGCTCAAGCACGAGTCGTTCACCACCTACCCCGACGTCACCGACGACCGGCTGGACAACTTCTACCCCCAGTCCGGAAGTCAGTGGGATGCGTTGGGCCACCATGGATACCCGGCCGAACGCGGATACTACAACGGCCGCACCGAGGCCGACGTGCTCGAGAAGGGCGAGCTCGGGATCGACGGTCCCGCGTCCCGCGGCATCGTGACACGCGGTGTACTGCTCGATGTGCCGCGTCATCTCGAGAAGACCGGCCAGGCATACGGACCCGAGAAGCGCTTCGAGATCAGTGCCGATCTCCTGGCCGAGATCGCCGCGGCGCAAGGAGTCGAACTGCGGGCGGGCGACATCCTCTGTGTCCGGACCGGATGGGTCGGATACTACAAGGGACTCGACGCCGCGGCACGCCGCGACCTCGCCGAGGCCAGTCACCGCCTCGCCTTCGAGACCGCGGGTCTCGGACCCGCCGAGGGAATCGCGCGACTCGTCTGGGAAACGGGCACCGTCGCCGTGGCCGTCGACAACCCCGGTGTCGAACCGTTCCCGCCGCCCATGGTCCTCGAACCCCAGCCCGGCCCGGACACCGAGAACCTGGTACACACGCACCTTCTGACCGCTCTCGGAGTGCATCTCGGAGAGTTCTTCGACCTCGACGCCCTCGCCGAAGCGTGTGCCGCGGACGGCCGCTACGACTTCCTGCTCACCTCGGCTCCGCTATGGGTCGACGGCGGCATCGGATCTCCGCCGAACGCGATCGCGATTCGCTGAGTGCGGTCACACCACAACCTTTTCCATGAGAACGGACGATGATGAACGGACACCGATGAAGACACGTGCGGCAGTGCTCCGCGAGCAGGGGAAACCCTGGGAGATCCTCGAACTCGACCTCGACGACCCGGGTCCCGGTGAGGTCCGTGTCAAGATGAAGGTCGCCGGCCTGTGCCATTCCGACAAGCACGTGAAAGTCGGTGGCGGGGCGCGGTTCCCGATCGTCGCCGGCCACGAGGGTGCCGGCGTCGTCGACGCCGTCGGCGAGGGCGTGGAGTCGGTGAAGACGGGCGACCCCGTCGCCATCTCCTGGATTCCGGCGTGTGGCCGGTGCCGCTGGTGCAACGACGGCCAGTCCAACCTGTGCGACCTCGGTGCCAACATGTTGACCGGTGAGCTCGCTGCCGGCGGCTTCCGTTTCCATTACGAGGGCGAGGATCTCGGTGGCGAGGGCGCCGTCGGCACCTTCTCCGAGTACACCGTCGTCAACGAGCGCTCGGTGGTGAAGATCGCCGAGGACACCCCGCTCGAGCACGCTTCGCTGGTCAGTTGTGGTGTGACCACCGGTTGGGGAGCCGTCGTCAACGCCGGCGGCGCCCGTCCGGGCGACACCATCGCGATCTACGGCTGCGGCGGCATCGGCACCAACGCGGTGCGTGCCGCAGCATCGCTGAGTCCCGATCTGCTCGTGGTGATCGAACCCGTCGAGTGGAAGCGCGACTTCGCCAAACGGCAAGGGGCCGATCTGGTCTTCGCCGACGCGGCGCAGGCACAGGCAGAGGTGTGGGAGCGGACCGGGGGTGTCGGTGTCGACATCGCGGTCGTCACCACCGGCGTCGCTTCGGCAGAGGTGACCGGGCAGGCGTTCGAGCTGACCCGCAAGGGCGGCAAGATCGTGCTCGTCTCGACCGCCGACGACATGACCGAGAACACCATCGTGCTCCCCGGGTCGTTGCTCACCTTCTTCCAGAAGACGATCGTGGGAACACTGTTCGGACACTGCAACCCGCACTCCGATGTCCCGCGACTCCTCGCGATGGCGCGAAACAGCAAGCTGAACCTCGAGGATCTGGTCACCAGGCGTTACTCTCTCGACGAGGTCAACACCGGATTCGACGACCTGCTCGACGGTGAGAACATCCGTGGCGTGATCATCTTCGACGACTAGTCGACTATCGGCTACAACCGGCATATCTCAGGGCCAGGGACCGACGTCCCTGGCCCTGACGTCGTTGCGCGAAAGGTGATCCCGCGGAGGGAGACTCGTCTCGACGGGATTCCAGGCGGCGCTGTCCAGATGACGGTGCCCCGGTGAGGAAATCCTCACCGGGGCACCGTCGTAGTGGCGCATCAGGTCACGGCGATCAGCCCAGTGTCAGCGGCAGGCTCTCCAGGCCCGCGACACCACCGCAGTGCATGCGTAGCTCGGTACCGGGGGTCACCTGGTAGTCGGGAATCCGACGGTGCCACTCCTCGAAGCTGATCCGCAGCTCGAGACGTGCCAGGTTCGAACCCGCGCAGCGGTGCGCACCTGCGGCGAACGCGAGGTGACGGTTGGGCCGGCGGAGGAAGTCGACGATCAGCGGATCGTCGAACTCCCGTGGGTCGCGGCAGGCCGAGCCGCTGTGCAGCCACACGCGGTCGCCCTTCTTCATCGCGACGCCGGCGAACTCGAGATCGTGGGTCACCGTGCGGGCGTCGTTGACGAAGCTGTTGTAGCGCAACAACTCCTCGATCGCGTTCGGGATGAACTCAGGGTCCGAGACGATCTGGGCGCGGTGCTCGGGGTTATCCGCGAGGAACCTGAACATCAGTCCGTGGGCGGCCGTTACGGTGTCGAGTCCGGCGATGAACAGCAGGAAGGACATCCGCAGCACTTCGTCGTGCGTGAGCTTCTCGCCATCGACCTCGCTGTTGAGCAGGATCGTGATCAGGTCATCGTTCTCGACGCCCGAGTCGATGTCGGCGGCACGCTCGCCGATCAGCTGCGTCAGGTACTTGGTGACCTCGCCGCCGGCTTCGCGCTTGCGCACCAATCCGTCGCCGATCTGCGAGCTGTGTAGGATCGCGCTCACCCAGCCGATGAACTTCTTGTGCTCCTCGAACGGCAGACCGAGCATCTCGGTGAAGATCCGCACGGGCAGCTGCTCGGCGTAGGCCTCCATGAATTCGATTTTGTCGCCGTTGTTTTCGAGGATATCGTCGATCAGCGCATTGGCGGTCGAGCGGATGTGGTCCTCCATGGCGCCGATCCGCTTGGGTCCGAAGACCGGGTTGATCAGCGCGCGGTACTTCTTGTGCTCCGGCGGGTCGAGTTCGATCGGGAGCATCTTCACTCCGCCGTAGCCGGGTCCGCCCGGGAGTCCGACCGGGGAGCTGGAGAAGTCCTCCGGACGCTGGAACACCTCGCGTTGGTCTTCCCATCGCGTGACCGCCCAGAAGCCCTCGTACGCGGGGCTGTAGAAGACGCGGTACTTCTCCCGGAGTTCGTCCATGAGCCCGATCGGGTCGATGTGGACGATCTCGTCGTTGTGGTGATCCACCCAGTGGACCAGCTCCTCCGGGACGTGCGGCGGCACTTCCACGCGCTCGGGAGGGACAGTGCCCGCAGCTGTGGTTGCTGCGGTCGCGTTCTCACTCATGGACATGCCTTTCTCGGGGTGTATTGCAGATCGGTGAAACGAGGTCGGGACAGATGTCGCGACGGGGGCTGAGAAACTGCGAAGTCGGGCGCTTCGCGTCTCATGGACGACGATAATGCGCTAGATCATATAGCTAATACTAGTGACAGCGCTCACAAAGGTCCAGTCCTGCGGGGAACCGCACGTCGTTGCGGTCGGGTCGCGGGGGGTGGCACGGTACGGGCATGCCTGATCCCGACCACATCGCCGGCGTGCGCATCGACGCACGCCGTGCCGAGTCGCCGTCTCCGCGTCGATCCCTCGCCCGCCGTCAGATCGCGGAGGCCGCCGCCCAGGTGTTCGCCGAACTCGGCTTCGTCGAGACGACGGTCGACGCGGTGGCCGAACGCGCCTCGGTGTCGGCGCGCACGGTGTACCGGCATTTCGGGAGCAAGGGTGCGTTGCTCGCAGCCGGATTCGCGGTCCGGATCTCGGATTACCTTGCACGGGTGTCTGATCTGCTCGACGGCGGAATGGGCCTCACCGCGAGCCTCGAGAACGCGGCGCGCAGCGGCTTCCTCGACGCGTCCGAGCACACCGAGGGTCTGGTCGCGGCGGCGTCGGACGAGGGGGAACTCTGGGCGCAGTGGCTCTGGGCTGCGCATCGTCAGCACGACGCACTGGCGCGGCTCATGTGTCGCGCCGACGGGCGGCCGGAGGAGGAGGCGATCGACGCGATCTGGCAGTTGCGCGCCGCGGCGCTCCTGAACTCCATCGTGACCGCTCACGAGGTGTGGGTTCGCTCCTCCGGGCGTCGGGAACTCGCGGATGTGCTCGCCGAGGCGATCCGGGCATTGGCGCCGATTCTGAGCGACCGGCCTGACGCCTGACGATGCGGGGGCGGCCTGACGCCTGACGATGCGGGGGTGGCCCCGGCTTGGCGAATGATGAGTGATCTGGCACACTCCAATAGTGTCAGTTTGTGACACTCAAATAGATAGCTATTCAGGCCAGAGGATTGGCAGGAATTCCGCACCGGATTCCGCAGCCAACGGGGGCCGAGTCAGTGAGGACGTCCCATGCCATTGCAAGACCACATGCAACTCATCTCGACTGACGACCATCTGATCGAGCCGGCGAATCTGTGGACCGATCGCCTCCCGCGCAGATTCATCGAGCCCGGACCCCGGATCATCGAGAAGGTCATGAACGACCCCAACCGTCCGGCACACGTCTGGACGATGGAGGGCAAGATCTACCCGTACATCGGACTGAATGCGGTGGCGGGGAAGAAGCCCGAGGAGTTCGGTGCCGAACCGGTTCGCTTCGACGACATGCTGCCGGGCTGCTACGACCCGAAGGCGCGCGTCATCGACATGGACATCGACGGTGTACAGGCGGCGCTGTCGTTCCCGTCCTTCCCGAAGTTCGCCGGCACCATCTTCCTGCAGGCGCAGGATCGTGAGTTGGCACTGCTGTGCGTGCAGGCGTGGAACGACTACGTGCTCGACGAGTGGTGCCCCACTGCTCCGGACCGGTTCATCCCCTTGTCGATCCTCCCGCTGTGGGATGCCGATCTGTGCGTGCAAGAGATCCATCGGGTCGCGGCCAAGGGTGCGAAGGCCATCTCCTTCCCCGAAAATCCGGTGCCGCTGGGACTTCCCTCGTTCCACACCGATCACTGGGACGGTGTCTTCTCGGCATGTGAGGAGACCGGCCTGCCACTGTGCGTGCACTTCGGTACGTCCGGCAAGCCCCCGATCACCGCGGAGGAAGCGCCGATGGCGGTCATGATCGCACTGTTCGGCTGCAACTCGATGTACGCGACCGCGGACCTGTTGTTCTCGCCGGTCTTCCACCGCCACCCGAAGCTGAAGTTCGCGCTCTCCGAAGGGGGTATCGGCTGGGTGCCCTACATGCTCGAGCGCATCGACGCCACCTGGGAGAAGCACCGCTTCTATCAGAACGTCAATCAGACGGTGCGGCCGTCGGACCTGTTCCGCAAGCACATGTACGGCTGCTTCATCGAGGACGACCACGGCATCGCGAACCGTCACCTGGTCGGCATCGACAACATCACGTGGGAATGCGACTACCCCCATTCGGACTCCAACTGGCCCAACAGCCGCAAGGTCGTCACCGAGGCCATGCTCGACGTGCCCGACGAGGACGTCGAGAAGATGGTGGAGACCAACGCGCGCAAGCTCTTCGACTTCCCGCGTCTGGACGCGTGAGGCCATGAGCGCACAGGCATCGGCGAACAACAACCGCGAGCAGATCGAACAGGTCGAACAGATCAAGGCCGCGGACTGGACCGACATGGATCTGCTCACCCGGGATCTCGCCGGAGAGCTGCTCGACGGCGAGATCGAGGCGGAGGAGAAGCGGGTGGCGGCGGTGACCGACGATCCGGGGCTGACCGACGAGCAGCGCGAGTCGGCGATCATGTTGCGGCAGCGCCGGATCGAGGCGATGCGTTCGGTCCGTTCCGACCTCGCCGCGGCGGCGGATGCGCCCGCGACCACTCCGCACCCGCTCACCTGACACGGGCGACCGGATCCACACGGCAGCGGCCTGGCTCCCTATCGGGGGCCAGGCCGACGTCGTTGTCGTGGAAGCTGACGTTCAGGCCGGTGCGGCGGCGACCTGTTCGGTCAGCTCCCGGACCAGAGGTGCCGATTCCTTCACGAAGCCGACCGACAGGACACCGACGAGTTCGCCGTCCTTCTCGCAGCGGGCCAGGAACTGTCCGTCCCAGTCACCGGCGGTGAGGATGTGATCGTCTGCGGCGCCGGGGAATCCGTAGCCGTCGAGTCGGATGCCACCCTGTTCGGTCCAGAACCCCGGTACGGAACCGAAGGTGGACGACGTGCCGATGATCGACGAGGCGACGTGCCGAGCCGACTCGCCCGCGTGTGTCCAGTGCTCGAGCCGCCGGCGTAGCCCGCCGAGGAGCGACTGCGGTGCCCACGCGACGTCGCCGACGGCCCAGACGTTCAGTGCGTCGACCACGCGTAACGTGTCGTCGACCGGAACCCCGAAGTTCACGTCCAGTGGCGTCGTCGCCAGCCATTCGACATTGGGGACGGAGCCGACCGCCTCGATCACGATCGAGGCGACGACCTCGGACCCGTCGTCGAGCACCACGGAACGAAGAGCGTTGTCGCCGAGCAGATGCGACGCGGTGCGTCCCGTCCGGAAGGTCACCCCCGCGGCCTCGGATCGGCGACGCAGCGACGTCGCGGCGGCTGCCCCGAGAGCCCCGACGAGCGGTTCGGCCTCAGGTGCGACGACGGTGACGGTGTGGCCCTGTCCCGCCAGGGTCCAGGCGAGTTCGGTGCCGAGGAATCCCGCACCGAGGATCGCGACGACGCGCGGGCCGTCCAGAGTGCGAGCCAGCGCCTGCGCATCCGCGACAGTTCGCAAGACGTGGCGCCCGCCCGTCGGACCGGACAGGTCTGGCCCGGGTAGATCAAGACGGCGCGGACGCACGCCGGTCGCCGCGACGAGGTGGTCGTACTCCACCGTGGTGTCGTCGCTCAATCGGACCCGGGCGGCGGCGAGGTCGGCTTCGACGACGCTCGTGCCCAGGCGCCACTCGAATTCGACGCCTTTGCGCATCCGCAGTCCGACATCGGCGGCGGTGATGTCGCGGTGGAGTGCGGACTTGGACAGGGGAGGACGGTTGTAGGCCGGGAGCTCCTCCTGAGACACGATGACCACGTCACCGTCGAAGCCCTTGGTACGCAACGTTTCGGCGGTCCGCATACCGGCCAGTCCGCCGCCCGCGATCACGACGCGGCCGGCGCTCACGGGGTCACGCCCTCGCCGGCGATCAGCTCTCGCGCCAGAACCGCGCCGCGTGGGCCGATCCGGTCGAGCAGGGTCGCGCGTTCGAGATACAGATGAGCGTCGTGGTCCCAGGTGATGCCCATGGCGCCGTGGGTCTGGATGGCCGCCGAGGTGGCGGCGGTCGCGGCGCGGGTCGCGAGCAGACGAGCTGCGGCGATCTCCCAGCCCGCACCCTCCCGGTTCTCGGCGGCGGCCGTCGCCGCGAAGAACAGCTGGGCATCGGCGGCCTCGAGCGCCACGCCGACGTCGGCGAGACGATGCTTGATCGCCTGGAAGGAGCCGATCGGTTTGCCGAAAGCCTCACGGTCTCGCGCATAGTCGACGGCCATGTCCAGACTTGCCGAGGCGATGCCGATCTGCGCCGCGGCGATGGCGAGGGTTGCCTGCGAGCTGACCGACGCGTCGGCGCTCACCAGCACCTCCCCGAGCGTGGCGACCTTCAGTGCAGGTGTCGCGGGGTCGATGAGGTCGGCGGGCCGGGCATCGCCGGCCGTTACGGCGGTGACCGTCGTCGAATCGGCGAGTACCGAGACCGCAAGGGAGGTTTCGGTATCGGCGTCGAGCAGAAGGTACCCGGTGCTCGTCGACAGTGCGATGGCCGCCACCGCATCGCCGGCGAGCAGTCGCTTGAGCAGGGCCTCGTCGCCGGCGACGGCGGCCGCCGTCGCCGCGACCGTGGTGGCCAGCAATCGCAGCGGTGCGAGGGCGCGACCCGCTTCGCGGTGGGCGATGGCCAGTTCCTTCGTCGACAGGCCCAGGCCGCCGGCCGATTCGGCGACGGTCAGCCCGAACCAGCCGAGTTCGGCGCTGCTGGCGACCGGCGAGCCGACCTCGGCGCCGTCGGCGATGGAATGGGCCGGTGCCGCACCGGCGTTCGCGGCGAAATAGTCCCGCGCGAGGTCGGCGATCGCGCGTTCGTCGTCGAGTAGTAGGTCCATGATCTTCCAATCAGGTTCGGGTGTGGTTGGCGTGGCGTCGGGTCATCTGGGCAGTCCGAGTACGCGGTCGCCGATGATGTTGCGCTGGATCTCGGAGGTTCCGGCACCGACGGTGCGCGCGAAGTCCCAGAGCCACAGGCCTGACCAGCCGTCCTCCCAGTACGGAGTGAACTCCAGACCGTCGGCGGCGAGCACCTTCATCGCCAGGCTCGCGACCTGCTGCCGCAGTTCGGCGAAGTACAGCCGGATGATGGACCCCTCGGGTCCGGGTACACCGCCGCGGACCGACTTCGACACGCTGCGGTAGCTCATCGCGCGCAGCGCGGCGACGCTCGCACGCAGGTCGGCGAGTTCGGCTGCGACGGTCTCGTCGTCGATGGCCCGGCGGTTACCCGACGGCGCGTCGTAGCGTGTGCACAGCTCGATGAGTTCGTCGACGGCGTGGGACAGTTCGAGCTGTTCGGTGAGGAAGGCCGACCCGCGCTCGAAACCGAGCGTGTTCATCGCGACCGTCCATCCGTTGCCCAGTCCGCCGACCACATTGGCGAGCGGAACGCGAACGTCGTCGTAGAAGACCTCGCAGAAGTGATGGTTGCGGGCGAGTGTCTTGATGCGCCGGATCTCGATGCCGGGGGAGTCCAGCGGCACGAGCACCCACGAGAGTCCCTGGCGTTTGGGGGCATCGGGATCGGTGCGGAACAGGCAGAAGTGGTAGTCGGCGACGTCGGCGTAGCTCGACCACACCTTCTGGCCGTTCACCACGAGCTCGTCGCCGTCGACGACGGCGCGGGTCCGCACCGAGGCGAGGTCGGAGCCGCCGGAGGGCTCGGAGAATCCTTGCGACCAGATCTCCTCGCCGCGCAGGATCCTGGGGAGGTGTTCGGCGCGCTGCTCATCCGTGCCGCGCAGCGCCAGCGTCGGGCCGCCGTAGAAGACCGCCGGGAACGAGGTGCCGGTGTACGGGGCCTTCGCCCGCGCGTACTCCTCGTACCAGATGAGTTGCTTGACCACCGAGAGTCCGAGGCCGCCGTACTCGCGCGGCCAGGACACCCCGGCCCACCCGCCGTCGAATTGTGTGCGTTGCCAGGCGTTGTCGAAGTCCCGCATCGCCTGGCCGTCCTCGGGCCGTCGCTCGGCGGGGACGTTGTCCCGCAGCCAGACGCGGGCTGACTCCCGGAACTCGATGTCCTCGGGATCGAAATGCAGGTCCACGTGACCTCCTCACTCGGCCGGAGCCGGCGGCACACGAGGCGCCTGACCGGCGGGTTGGATCGATCATGCCGGATCCATTGTTATTAGTCTAATTAGATAATTAATATGGCTACTATGCGGCTTCCAGGAGATGAACAGCTCGACGCATGGCGTCCACCCACCTACACCGTGTCGGCCGACGGCAAGGTCGACGGCGCGCGCGCCGGCACACCCAACAACTGGGGTCGATGGGGCGACCACGACCAGCGTGGCACCGCCAACCTCCTCACCGCCGATCGCGTCGTCGAGGCCGGCCGGGAGATCCGTACCGGCAAGTCCTTCTCGCTGGCACTCCCGATCGGCAAACGATCCCCGTTGGTGGGCAGCCGGGTGGCGACGATCCACACCTTCACCAGCTCCACCGTCGACGACATCGTCGGCGATTCATCGGCGCTCGGGTTCCAGACCTCCGACGACGTCGTCGTGATGCCGCTGCAGGGTGCGACCCAACTCGACGGTCTCGCCCACGTCGCCGCGGACGACACCATGTACAACGGCTACTGGGCGGGACTCACCACGGCGCGCTCCGGGGCGCGTCGTCTGGGTATTCATCACCTGGCGAACGGCCTGGTCGGGCGTGCCGTGCTCGTCGACGCCGGACGTCACCTCCAGCTCGATCCCTACACCGGCGTGGTCGACGTCGACGGACTGGAATCGACGCTCGCGGCAGCCGGGGTGACGGTGGAGCCCGGTGACATCCTGCTCATCAGAACGGGATGGCTGGGTGCGTTCCTGTCGGCGGAGAAGTCGCCGCGTACCCGGTCGGCCGGGCTGGCCCCGTCCACCGCGCAGTGGCTGGCCGACGCCGACGTGGCGCTGGTCGCCACCGACACCCGCACCGTCGAGGCGCTGCCCAACCCGGAGGGCGACGCCGTCCTGCCACTCCACATCGCGGCACTGCGAGACCTTGGCCTGCTGCTCGGCGAGCTCTTCGACCTCGACGACTGGGCGCGGGACTGTGCCGAGGACGGCGTCTACACCGGCATGTTCGTCGCGGCGCCGCTGCCGGTGGTCGGGGGAGTGGGATCTCCCCTCAACCCGTTGGTGCTGAAGTGAGTCCGACGAGCGCCGCGTTCCGGCGACCGACGGCCCCGGGGTCGCCGACCCCCTGCCAGGAATCTTTCGACAAGAGGAGACAACCGTGATCGACAAGGCGCAGCTGTACATCGACGGGCAGTGGACCGACGGGGCCGAGGGCCGTCGGATGGTGGTGGTCAACCCGGCCACCGAAGAGGAGTTCGCGACCGCCGCGGTGGGTTCGGCCGCCGACTGTGACCGCGCGATCGCCGCGGCGCGGCGCGCCTTCGGCTCCGGGCCGTGGCCGGCGATGAGCAGGCCGGAACGTTCGGAGATGCTGGGCCGGTTCGCCGTGGAACTGCGTGCGCGTGTCGACGCACTCGCCGAGGCCGTCACCGCCGAGACCGGTGCGCCGTCGGCCTCGGTGCGTGCCGTCCACCTGCTCGCACCGCTGGGCCACCTGGACCACTACGTCGAGCAGGCGCGTCAGCCGGACACCACATCGCTTCCGCTGCAAGTCAATCCGCGACCGGACGGATCATCGTGGCTGGGTGGGTCGGTCCTGGTCCGTGAGCCAGTGGGGGTCGTCTCGGCCATCACCGCGTACAATTTCCCGTTCCATCTCAACATCGCCAAGCTCGGCCCGGCTCTCGCGTGCGGCAACACCGTGGTGCTCAAACCGTCGCCGAACACCCCGCTCACCGCCGCGCTGATGGCCGAGGCTGCCGAGGCGGCGGGCTTCCCGCCGGGCGTCGTCAACGTGGTCAACGGGGGCGCAGATGTCGGTGCGTTGATGTGCACGGACCCCCGCGTCGACCTCGTCTCGTTCACCGGCTCAGAGGCTGTCGGGGCCGCTGTGTCCGCGCAGGCGGCCCCGACCATCAAGCGTGTGCTCCTCGAACTGGGTGGGAAGTCGGCGATGATCGTGCGTGCCGACGCCGACCTCGACGCCGCACTGGCGATGGGCCTGGGCAGCGTGGTGACCCAGTCAGGACAGGGATGCGCTCTGACGACAAGGCATCTGGTGCACGCCGACATCTATGACGACTACGTCGCAGGCCTCGCCGACCGCGTGCGCGCGATCCAGGTGGGCGACCCGACCGATCCGTCGACCGCGATGGGTCCTCTCATCAGCGCCGTGCAGCGGGAGAAGGTCGAAGGGTTCATCGGCGACGCCACGGCTGCTGGCTCGAGGCTCGTGGCGGGCGGTGGTCGGCCCGCGGATCTGGACAAGGGGTTCTTCGTCGAGCCCACGGTGTTCGCCGACGTCGACAACTCGTCCCGCCTGGCGCAGGAGGAGGTCTTCGGACCGGTCGCGGCGGTGATGTCCTTCCGCGACGACGACGAGGCGGTCGCGCTGGCCAACGACTCGAACTACGGGCTGGGCGGAGCGATCTTCTCCGCCGACGCCGGACGCGCCTTCGAGATGGCGCGCCGCATCCGCACCGGCCAGGTTCACATCAACGGCGGCTCCGGTGCCTCCCCGGGCTGGGATCCGTTCGGCGGTTACAAGCGGTCGGGCCTCGGCCGCGAACTCGGGGACGCGGGCATCGCCGACTACTCCGAGATCAAGACCATCAAATACCACGCAGGCTGATTCGGCCTGCGCCAGAGAGGAGTACGACGATCGACGCCATCGACATCGGCCTCGCGATGATACGCATCGCGGTGGGGCTGACCTTCGCGGCACACGGATTCAACAAGTTCTTCGGCGGCGGCCGCATACCCGGCACCGGGCGGTGGTTCGATTCGATCGGGATGCGCCCCGGCCGGATGCAGGCTCTGCTCGCCGCGTCGACGGAGGTGATCGCTGGGCTGCTGCTGGCGGCCGGGCTGCTGACCTCCTTCGCCGCGGCCGGTGTCGTCGCGGTGATGCTCGTCG
This sequence comes from Gordonia sp. CNJ-863, assembly GCF_001942325.1. Lineage (NCBI taxonomy): Bacteria > Bacillati > Actinomycetota > Actinomycetes > Mycobacteriales > Gordoniaceae > Gordonia > Gordonia sp. CNJ-863. The sequence continues at coordinate 24,087 of NZ_MKKG01000009.1, read as the reverse complement.
CCGCCTGCACAGTGCACCGCGACGGCGGGTTCTTCGTCAACGGCAACGGCTGGGAGTACAACATGATCCTCGCCGCGATGGCCGTCGGCGTCGCGATCACCGGCCCCGGCGGGCTGTCCGTCGATCATCTCCTCGGGTCCGCGCCGCTGTTCGACAGTTGGTGGGGACTGGTCATCGGACTCGGCGGCGGGCTCCTCGCCGGGATCGGCCTGCTCCTCGCGTTCTACCGACCGACCACGCCTGCGCTCGCGTGACCGTTCGCGCCGTTTCCGTTTCCCTGCACCACGACTCGAGAGGCATCCCCGGATGATCGACACCACCGGACTCCACCCGGAACTCGCGGCGATCGCGCCGCATCTCCCGGATCTGGCACTCGACGACCCCGTCGCCGCGCGTGCCGCCGGGCGGGCACTCGTCGAACAGGCGAGTGCCGGTGCGCCGCCGCTGGACCTGTCCGGCATCGTCTGCGAGGAGATCGAGGTCGCGGCTCCCGACGGGCCGGTCGCGGTGACCGTCTACCGACCGGTGGGGGTGGACAAGCCCGCCGCCGTGATCAACATCCACGGCGGTGGGTTCGTGATGGGAGACCGGGAATCCATTGAGGCCCAGTGCGTCTCCTGGACCCGCGAGCTCGGGATCGCGGTGGTGAACCCCGACTACGGCCTCGCTCCCGAACGTCCGTGTCCCGGAGCGCTCGAGGACTGTTATGCGACGCTGCGGTGGGCGGACGACCGCGCGAACGGCTTCGACGTCGACCGGCTCGCCGTGGCAGGCAGCAGTGCGGGAGCGTGTATCGCGGCCGGGGTCGCGCTGATGGCCCGTGATCGGGGCGGGCCGTCGCTGGCGTTCCAGATGCTCGGTTGCCCCGTGACCGACGATCGAGCGACGACGGAGTCGGCGATGCGCTTCACCGACACCCCGGTGTGGAACCGCGCCAAGGTGGTGCAGTCGTGGAACCTGTACGCGGGCAACGATCGCCGGCACCTCGGCAGCTACGGTGCGCCGGCACGCGTCGACGACCTGTCCGGGCTTCCACCGAGCTTCGTACTCGTGGCGGGACTCGATCCGCTCAGGGATGAGGGAATCGCATACGCGCAACGGATGATCGACGCCGGGGTGCCGACCGAGCTCCATGTGGCGCCCGATGTGTGCCATGGGTTCACATCGCTGCCGGGATCCCGTAGCGCGCACTTCGCGGCCGTCCAGACCACCGCTCTCGCAAGAGCGTTGGCCTGACCGGCCGTCGCCGATCGGTGGCCACCGAACAGGGCAACCGGCCGCTCGCCGAGTACCTTGCTGTGGGCGCCGCGATCGGCGGCGTGGTCGCATACTCGCTGCTGCAGGCGATGCTCGTACCCGTCCTCCCCTCGCTACGGGAGAAATTCGGGGTCACCACATCGGATGTGGCCTGGATACTGACGGGCTTCCTGCTGTCGTCTGCCGTCAGCACACCGGTGGTCGGGCGGCTCGGAGACATCCGCGGGCTCAAGCGGATGTACCTGTTCGCGCTGGCGTGCCTGGCCGCCGGTGCGTTGATCGCCGCGTGTGCGCCGACCCTCGCCGTGTCGGTCGCCGGTCGAATTCTGCAGGGGGTGGGCGGCGGTATCATCCCGCTGGCATACGGCATCCTGCGAGCGATCCTGCCGTCCCACCGGCTTCCGGCCATGATCGGTGTGGTCGGGGGAGTCGCGGGTATGGGCAACGCGACCGGAACCGTGCTCGCCGGGCCGATCCTGCAGTACCTCGGCTATGCCTGGCTGTTCCTGATACCCGCTCTGCTCTGCGTCATCTCGGGAATCGTGGTGGCCATCGTGGTGCCGTCCATTCGTGCAAAGAGCGACACGAAGATCAATGTCGCCGCGGCCGTCCTCCTGGCCGGGTGGCTGTCGACTGCGCTCATCGTCCTCGGCCAGGGAAGCTCGTGGGGATGGACATCGCGGACGACGATCCTGCTGCGGTGCTGAGCGTCGTGGCGTTCGCGGCCTGGATTGTGTCCGAACTGAGGTCGAGGCATGCGCTCATCGACGTGCGCCTGATGGTGTCCACTCGTGCAGTCGCTGCCTCGCACACGATCTCGTTGCTGATCGGGTTCGTACTGTTCGGTGTCTTCGCTCTTCTGCCTGCCTACCTACAGGATTCGGGCGGCGGCTTCGGACTGTCGAGTGCGTCCGTGGGGCTGTACATGGTGGCTTTGAGCCTCGGTATGTTCGTCGTGGGTTTCGTGGCGGGCAGATTGATCCGGCGCCTCCGGTCACGGGCCATGGTCGCGCTCGGCTCGGCGGTGGTCGCCTCGGTGCTGCTGACACTGGCGCTCGCCGAGCACGGCTCGTCGGTGCGCTGGGCCCTCACACTCGTCATGGGGCTCGGCTTCGGCTGCTGTTTCCCGGCGATATCCACGGTCGTGGTGATGTCGGTCGACCCCGGAGACACTGCTCAGGCGAGCGGCGTCAACGCCAATCTGCGCACGATCGGCGGTGCGGTCGGCACGGTAGCGGTGACCGGAATCCTGACCATGGCCGCCTCGGTGGGTACACGAACCGGATTCGCGGTCGGCTTCGCGGTGCTGGCGGCCGTGGCGATCGTCGCCTCCGTCTGTGCCGCAACGCTTCTTCCACGTCGACCGCGTCGGCGGTCCACCGAACAACCCCTCATCCGCGCCGGTCACCCGGCGGCCGTCGGATTGACGCCGAGCACGACGCGCCCGGTGAGCGAAGAACCAGGAGACGAAGAACCCCACCGCTCCTCGAGAAGTGGTGGGGTTCGCCGTCTTCGGTCGGACGAGGAGGACTACGCGGACGACGTGCGTCCGGAGGGGACGTAGTGTTCCTCGACCGCCTCCGCTGCTCCGTCGGCGGGACCCTGCCAAGCGAGGCCCCCGCGTCGGATGACCAGTGCGGAGTCGGCCATCGCCAGACTCCGGTGGACGAACTGCTCGATCATGAGGATCGAGGTGCCGGCCGCAGCAGCGGCCGCGAGCCCCTCGAACACCATGTCCACCATTTTCGGGGCCAGGCCCAGCGACATCTCGTCGGCGATGACGAGCGGCGGGCGCAACGCCAATGCCCTTGCCAGCGAGAGCATCTGCTGCTCACCACCGGACAGCGTGCCGGCACGCTGTCCCAGTCGCTCGACGAGCACGGGGAAGTACTCGACGGCCCGATCGATGTTCTCAGACCGCTGCTCGCGAGGGTGGCTCACCGTGGCCATGCGGAGGTTGTCGCCCACGCTGAGCCCGGGGAAGATGCCGCGGCCCTCGGGCAGGTACATCAGTCCCGCTCGAGCGATCTGGTCGGCTCGCCTGCCGACGAGGTCGGTCCCGTCGAACAGGATGGATCCCGCGCTGGGACGGACGAGTCCGCAGAGTGCTCGGGCCAGGGTCGTCTTTCCCGCGCCGTTGGTACCCAGAACGGCCGTGACGGAACCGGCCCGGACGTCGAACGACACGTCGTGCAGTGCGAGTGCCGGGCCGTACCGCACGGAGAGGTTGCGTACTTCGAGGACGTGGTCGGTTGTCATCGGGGGAGTCCTGCCGGTTCGGGTGCGGGCGAGTCGGGTGCTGCTGTGCCGGGGTCGTCGCCGAGGTAGGCGGCGCGGACGGCCGGGTCACGACGGATCTCCTCCGGTGTGCCGTGCGCGATGAGCTTGCCGAAGTCGAGCACGTACACCTCATCGGACAGCCCGAGCACCAGGTCGACGTCGTGTTCGACGAGGACCAGGGCCACCGAATGGCGGATCCTCGCGTCCCGCAGGACCTGTGCGAGGTCGCGTGTCTCGGATTCGTCGAGACCGGATGACGGGTCGTCGAGCAGCACCACTCGTGGATCGGTGATGAGCGCTCTGCCGACCTCCACCCGGCGCGCGACGCCGAGGGGCAGGCCGACGGCGAGTCGTTCGGCGTCGTCGGTCAGCGACAGATCCTCGAGCAGTGCGTCGACCGTGTCGTCCCGGGTGGCCGTCGACATCCGCAGACCCGACACTTTGAGCAGGTCGGTCCAAAGCCGTCGCGGGGCCGACCGGACCCGCTTGGCCAGCACCAGGTGTTCGCGGATCGTCAGGTCCGAGAACAACTCTGGATGCTGGAAGGTGCGGGCGACGCCCATTGTCGCGCGATGTTGGGGTCCGCTGCGGCGTGTCTGCTCGACGCCGTCGATGAAGACCGAGCCCGACGTCGGCCGGAGGTACCCGGACATGACGTTGAACAGGGTGCTCTTGCCGGCGCCGTTGGGCCCGACCAGGCCGACGATCGAGGCGGGCGCCACGCGCACGCTGACGTCGGCGAGGGCCACCAGGCCACCGAACTTCTTCGTGATGTCGGCGGTGGACAACACGAGGTCACCGGTCGTTCGGCTCTCGGTGTGTTTCACCGTGCTACCCCTTCCCGGGCGGGTTGTGGTGCGGGCGTGATCATGTCGTCACCGGGCGGAGGCGTGGCGGAGGGTGGTCCGCCGACCCGTGCCCGCAACCGACTTGCGAGACCGGCGATCTGACGTGCCTGGGTCGCGACGACCCCGTCGGGGTCACGCGCGACGAGGATCGCGCCGACACCGAACAGGACGGTCGGCAGGTCGCCGATCTCGTGCGGGAAGTAGGTTGTGAAGATCCCGGGGAACACCGTGAGTGCCATGCCGGCGAAGAGTGCCGCGACGTTCGAACGCACACCCATGGTGACGAGGACCGCGAGCCAGACCATGCCGAGGATGGCCGAGTAGGTCAGCGGGGTGGCCGCCCCTGCGTACAGCGCCATCATCCCGCCGCCGACACCTGCTGTTGCCGAGGCGAGTACCGCGACCATCAGCTTGGCCTGCACCACGTTGATCGCGATCGACCGCGCGCCGGCTTCGCTGGATCGGACCGCGGCCAGGGCCAGGCCGGCCGTGGACCGACGGAAGTTGAGGACCACGAGGGAGGCGAGAGAGAAGATGATCAACCCGAAGTACAGGAAGTCCGCGTCGCCGTCGAGCCAGTCCGGTCGCAGCAGGGCAATTCCTGCACCACTGTTCTCGATCCACTCTCGGGTGAACATCATCGTCTGGATCAACAGGGCGAAACTCAGCGTCACCAGCGCGATGTACAGATTGCCCAGGCGGATCGTGACGAGACCGATCACGAGGCCGAACAGGGAGGTGACCACACCCGCCGCGAGCAGTGCCCCGATGACGGGCCACTCGAACTCGGTCACCAGTTGTGCCGTGGTGACCGCGCCGATCCCGGCGAGCGCCGCCTGACACAGCCACACCATGCCGCCCTGGCCGGTCAGCAGGGTGAAGGAGAGGAAGACGACGGCCATGCAGATGCCCTGGGCGACAAGGCCTACCCAGTAGTTCGGAAGGACCTGGGGCAGCAGGGCCACGCACACGATCGCGATCAGCACGCCGGGGGCGAAGAGGGGTCCACGGGAACCGTGCGAGAGGCGCCGCGAAGCTCCCTCGGCGACCTTCGCGGTTCCGGTGTCCACCACCGCGATCGCACGGTCCAGTGCGCCGCCGACACCGGTGTCCTCGTCGGCGCCCTTGCCGGTGACGCGATAGTAGAGCAGCACCGCGAGCATCAGCGCGAACGGCGTGCTGGCAACTACGGCGGTGGTCCAGCTGCTGTCGGAGGGCAGCTGGCTCTGGATGACGGTCGTCAGCCATCCGATGAGCAGACCGGCCGCGATGGCGATGCCGATCTTGACGAATCGTGCGATGACCACCGCCGCGAATGCAGCGCTCACCAGGAGGACGAACTGATCCGACGACAATCCGACGGTCGGCGCCACGAGGACCCCGGCGACACCGGCGAGGAATGAGCTGAATGCCCAGACCCCCACCGACACCAGCCGCGTGTTGACCCCGACGAGCTGCGACATCGCCTCGGTGTCGACCATCGCCCGCACCACCAGGCCGACCTGGGTGAACTTCAGCACCAGTCCGCCGGCGACCACCAGCAGCACCAGGGCGCCCATCATCAGCACCTGGTTGAGGTTGATGGCGACGCCGCCGATCCGGTACACCGCGACCGGCTCGGGAGCGAGGCCAGGGACAACGGTCACCGCGAGGTCGCCGAAGATGAGCCGGCTGGCAGCGGGGAGGGCTACCGAGAGCCCGATCGTCGCGACGATCTTGATGAGCGTCGACGACCGTCGGATGTGTTGGAACAAGGCGTAATAGAGCACGACGCCCAGCGCCGGACCGCCGATGACCACCGCTATGACGAACGACGGGAGGATGCCCATGCCCTGTTCGCTGTGCAGGAAATAGTAGAAGCGTGCCAGGAAGAACGCCATCGGACCGAATGCGAAGTTCAGTACGCCGGCAGATACATAGGTGATGACCAGCCCTGAGGCGACGATCGCGTAGATCGAGCCCAGAGCGAGTCCGGCCACCGTGAATTCAAGCATGGGTCAACCCAATCCGTCGTTCGTCGGTTTTGATCAGCCGATGTTGTCGCCGCAGTAGGGGGTGTCCACGACCGGGACGAAGCTCTCGCCGCGGAGTTCGGACACGTACATGCAGTTGCCGTAGTTCAGGCCGGGACCGGCGGGAACGAACTCGGGGAACGACGCGGTGCCCGCCATCAATCCCTCGCCGTTCCAGCTGGTGTCGTCCCGCAGTTTGCTGATGAAGTTCTCGCGGGTGACGTCGTCACCGGCGAGCCGCAGGCCGTGGGCGAACAGATCGACGTCGGTGTAACCACCGGCGACGGCGAACCCGGGCGAGCCGGTGAAACCCTGGCCTTCGAGTGCCGTCACCATCGCCTTTGTGGCGTCGGTGTTCAGCTCCTTCGGCTGGTAGTGCATGACGAACTGCATGCCGTCGGCGCCCTGCCGTGCCGACGGGTTGTCCAGCAGGTCCTGACCGTAGCCGGTGCCGGCCATGGCCAGTTTCACGTTGACGTTCTGCTGTTTCAATGCGGCTGCAAGAGCGTAGATTCCGTTCGGCGCGAGTGCGACGTAGAGCCCGTCCACACCGGAGTTCTTGACCGCGATGGCAGTGGGTCCGAAGTCGGCGGTGGTCTGGTCGATGGACGTATTGACCAGCGGGACGTCGATCCCGGCCGATCTGATCGACTCGGCGACCTTCTCCGCGGCCGTCTTGCCCGAGGCCGTGTTCAATCCGATCGACGCGGCCTTGGTGACGCCGGCCTGCTTGAACCAGTTTCCATAGGTGGTGACCACCGATGCCTCGGTGTTCGCCGGTTGCGTACCGAAGAAGTTCTCGCCGTGGGCCCACTGCGGCGCCGAATCCCAGCTACCGCCGATCACCGGCACCTTCTGCTGCTCCAGGTAGGGGGCCGCAGCGTTCGCGGTGTAGGTCCAGGTCATGACGGCGAACACGCCGTGCTGCTCGACGAGCGTCTTGGCGGCCGACTGGGCGCCGGCAGGGGTCGAGGCGGAGTCGCCGATGACCAGCTCGAGCTTGCGGCCGTTGATTCCGCCGGCGGCGTTGATCGTGTCGATGCGGGCCTTGGCTCCGGTGTCGGTGCCGACGCTGCCGGCGGCCGCGGGACCGGTCACGTCGTACATGAGGCCGACCTTGATGGTGTCCCCCTCGCCGACCGAATCCCCTCCGCCGCTGCCGTTGTCGGCGCAACCGGCCGCGAACAGAGAGACCGCGGCGACCGCGGCCACCGTATTGACGAATCTGCGCTTCACAGGACCTCCGTTGTATTGCGCGTCGCCCGGGATGCGACGCGTGACCAGAATCACGTAGATACTGTGATTTATTAAGCGAATTGTCAACCGGTGCGTCGAGGGCCTCGGGGGTGATGGCGTGGTTCGGCAGTAGGTATCGCCGGGGGATACCTACTGTTGATGGGCGTGATTGCCGGCCCCAGCGACGCGGCACGTGCGCGTCCCGGATTTGAGCCGGTAGTGGCGACTATCCCGCGTCGATCCCGGCCGTGAGAATGCTCGCGAGCTGTCGGTACGCGGCGGCGTCGTCGAGGCCGGTGGCGGCCCAGACCTCGCGGCGCTGGATGCGGCTCATCATCGAGGCGGCGAGGTCGGCGGCGAAGGCGGCGTCGACGTTTCGGAAGTCGCCCGCGGCGACACCGTCGGCGATCAGCTTCTGAACGCGGGTCGCGGCCGCGGCGGTGTTGAGTTCGTAGAGCGAGCGGGTCGGCGGGAAGGCGTCGAGGTCCCGCATGAACGCCTCCGACGCCGGTGACAGCGCTTCGCCGACGGCCACCAGGTAGGCGATGACCCGCTCCCGGGGAGTCTTCGACGACTCGACCCTTGCTTCGACCTGTTCGGTCGCGGTGCGGAAGAAGTGGGTCACGGTGGCCGTGACCAGTTGTTCCTTACTGGCCGCGAGGGTGTAGAGCGTCGACTTGGAGCATCTCAGTTCGGCGGCGATGTCGGCGATCGACAGCTGGGCGAAGCCGTCGCGCAGGATGAGTTCGAGCAGGGCGTCGAACAGGGCGGCGCGACGCCGCGTCGCGAACCCCTCGCGTGGCATGGGACTCCTCACCGATGTCGTCAGCTGTACTGACCGCTGCCAAAATAGTACTGTGCAGAGGACTTGAGTACTAGTTCAGTTACCTGAGCTCTTTCACCTGGAGGTACCGATGCCGGTCGACCGTCTGCTCCCCAACGACGACGCTCGCGACCTGATCGCGCTGGTCCGCGACATCGCCGACAAGCGGATGGCGCCGATCGCGAGTGAGTACGAGAAGGAGCGGAAGTACCCGGAAGGCCTGTTCGCCGAGCTCGGTGAGGCCGGTCTCCTCGGCCTGCCGTACCCGACCGAGTGGGACGGCGGCGGACAGCCGTACGAGGTGTACCTGCAGGTGCTCGAAGAGCTCGGCGCACGCTGGGCGTCGGTCGCGGTCGCGGTCAGCGTCCACGGACTCGCGTGTCACCCGTTGTTCAACTTCGGAACCGAGGAGCAGAAGCAGCGCTGGCTCCCGGACCTGTTGAACGGCAAGCTGATCGGTGCCTACAGCCTGAGTGAACCGCAGGCCGGTTCCGACGCGGCGGCATTGGCGTGCCGCGCGACGCCGACCGAGGGCGGTTACACGATGACCGGCTCCAAGGCGTGGATCACCCATGGCGGCATCGCCGACGTCTACAACGTCTTCGCGCGTACCGGCGAGGGCTCGAAGGGCATCTCCTGTCTTTTCGTCGCCCGGGACACCGAGGGCCTGACCTTCGGCAAGCCCGAGGACAAGATGGGCCTACACGCGGTCCCCACCACCGGCGCGTCGTACGACAACGCCTTCATCGACGAGGGCCGCCGTCTCGGCGCCGAAGGACAAGGCCTGCAGATCGCGTTCTCCGCCTTGGATTCCGGGCGACTCGGCATCGCCGCGGTGGCGACCGGTCTGGCGCAGGCAGCGCTCGACGCGGCGGTCGAGTACGCGCAGGAGCGAGCCGCGTTCGGCCGCAAGATCATCGATCACCAGGGTCTGTCGTTCGTGCTGGCCGACATGGCCGCCGCCGTCGACTCCGCACGTGCCACCTACCTCGACGCGGCGCGTCGTCGTGATGCGGGCATGGAGTACTCGCGGGCCGCGGCGACTGCGAAGCTCGTCGCGACCGACGCCGCCATGAAGGTCACCACCGATGCGGTGCAGGTCTTCGGCGGCTACGGTTACACCCGCGACTTCCCGGTCGAGCGCTACATGCGCGAGGCCAAGATCACGCAGATCTTCGAGGGGACCAACCAGATCCAGCGTCTCGTGATCGGGCGCGCGCTCGCGAAGTGACGTCTCGGCGTGGCCCGGACCCGCTGCAGGATCGCGCCCTCCGCTCGGAAGCGCTGTTCGCAGCCTGCGCCTCCGGGGTGAGGTAGCGATCCCGCGGGCGGCCGGGACCGCCCGACCAGCACGCGCTCATCGGTTCAGGTAGTAGAACGCGCGGCTGTCGAGGCGACGGAACCGCGGGCCGCCGAGCCTGACGAGCAGCTTGAGGATGCCGGGGAGGCGGGCGAACACCACCTCGCGGTCGGCGTCGGACAGCCCCTTGACCATCATCGGGCTCATCTTCAGCATCTCGCCGAGGCCCGACTGCTTGCTCATCTTGGCCTCGAACTCCTCCCAGTCGTGCATGGTCATCCGACGCTGCACGATGGCGAGGGCGTCGGCCTCCTCGTGCGCGAGGTGATCGCCGAGAATCGGCTGGGCGCGGACGAGTGCGTCGACCAGCTCGGCACGGGTCTGTTCGTTCGGGTGCGCGGCCATCATGGTGAAACCGGCAGCGCACTCCTCGAGGATCGGGTCGATCTGATCGTGTTCGGCGTCCATCGCCTCGAGGACCCGCTTCTCGGTCTCGTCGCAGCGTTCCTCGAGCAGCGGCCACAGCTCCAGGTCCTCACCGTTGTGGTGGTGATGCAGCGCCGTGGCGAACATCGTCCACCGGTCGGCGAGGGCTCGCCAGGTGCCGGGGTCGTCGAGCTTGGTGCGCGGGACGGCCGCGGCGAAGTCGGCGAGATCGCGGCGGAACGCGTGGTGGAGGACGTACATCATGAACGGGTCGATCGGACCCTCGGGCGCGGCGGCCTGACCGGGGAGGCGGAGCTGGATCGGGAACGCGGTGGCAGCGGGATGGGTCGTCATCGGGTGGGTCCTCATCTCAGGGGTCGGGGTTCGGGCTGACGGAGACCACTGTCGGTCTGGCCTCTTGCAGTGCACTTGAGGACGGCTTGAGCATCGGATTCCGGCAGGTCACAGCCGGTCCGGTGGCGGTGGCGACGAACGGTTGCGAAGCCCCGGATAAAGTGGCTGACGTGTGGGATCGGTTGCGACGGACAGCGCGACCGCGGTGGAGAAAGGCCGGCAGCGGATGTTCATTTCGCCGACGACGATCGACGAGAACGCGTGGGACTGGGTCGTCCAGAACCGCTCCGAGCCCTGGATCACGATCGCCCAGGTGATCACCACCCTCGGCAACACCCTGGTGGTCACCGCCCTCACCGTTCTGGCCGTGGTCGCACTGGCGTACGCCGGACGCCGCGTCGACGCCGTGTACGTCGCCCTCGGCACGATCCTGGGCTACGTGCTGATGCAGAGCCTCAAGTTCGGGTTCGCGCGCAACCGCCCGCCCATCGAGGACCGGCTGCTGAACATCGACTCGTTCTCTTACCCGTCGGGCCACGCGATGATGACGATGGTCGTGTTCGGCCTCTTCGCGGTCGTCGCCTACCGCTGCTTCGCGTGGGTGCGCGACCACCGGTGGATTCTGCTGCTCGCGCCACTGATGTCGATCCTGGTGGGGCTCACCCGCATTCAGCTCGCGGTGCACTGGACGACGGATGTGGTGTCCGGCTGGATCGTCGGTGTGCTGTGGGTCGCGCTCTGCACGTGGGTGCTGGTGCGGTACGAAACGCGGAGGCGTGCAGACGTTCCCGCCGCACACGCGGGCTGACTCACGGGATTCGTCTGCGCGAAGGATAGTCCCGCGATCGTGAACTGAGCTTGACTGGGGTGATGTCGCATCCGGCGCCGCCGTTCGAAGGTGGTTCCGGCGCGCCCCGGCCCGACGAGCCGCCGAGGACGAGCCAACCCGCGCATCCGACGGTGGTGCCCGGGGCATTCCCCGGATCCTCCCCGCCGTCGTGGCAGTACCCGTACCCGGGCATGTACCCGACCCCACCGACCGGACCGCCGGGAATGGGCCCTCCAGGAGTGGGTCCACCGGGGTATCCGATGGCCGGTCCGCCGCCGCGACGGTCGAACACCACGGCCTATCTCATCATCGGCGTCGCACTGCTGTGCGTGGTCGCACTGGTCGTCGGCGGCGTCGTCTGGTGGAGGTTGTCGCAGGCCGACGACCCCGACCTCGTCGACGGTCAGCTGGCGGCGTCGTATCCGGTGGCGCCCGGCGCGGAATGGTCGATCACCGCGGCGTCGATGGGCGGGCAGAAGTTCAACTCGGTCATCCCGTCCGAGGGGCGCTACGGCACGGTGGGCGCGATCGCCGACGGTGAGACGCTCGTGACGATCGTCGGCGATCCGTACACGAGTGTTGGCGGTTCGCACTGGGCCGTGGGCGTCAACGCGCGCACCGGCGAACGCTGGCGCTTCGGCGAACCCGTGTCCACCTGCGCGGACACGATCGTCGACGACTCCCTCGTCTGCCGCGACGCCGACACACTGCACTTCATCGACGTCCGGTCCGGCGCCGCACTCGCGACCGTGCCGGCGCCGCCCAACACCGGCGGCGTCGCCTACAACGGGGACGCGGCCTTCGTCGTCGAGTACGTGCCGGCGACCGATTCGGTCGTGTTCCACAAGATCACCCGGGACGGTCCTCTCTGGTCGCGGCCGGTCGACAACCTGCCCACGGCGGCACCCGGCAGCGGTGACGCCTCGGCGTTCACTGCGACCGACACCACTGTCGTCACCTCCGCTCTGCGGGTCGTCGGCGTCTCGGCCGACGACGGCGATCGCCTGGTCGCGAAGGCGGGCACCAGCGAGATCGGCCGGTTCGACGACGGGACCCTGGTCCTCGAGACGGGCGACTCCGACGGGATGGCGGTCGCGAACCGCAGGCTCGTGGTGCTGCGGCCCGACGGTACGACAGCGGAGCTCTCCGGGGACAACGCGATCGTCCCGGCGTCGGCGACGACCGGCCAGCGAAGTCGGATGCTCGTCGACGGCCGGTACACCGACGTCCGGAACGGGACCTCGCCGTGGACCGCGGCGATACCGGAGGTCGACGTCTTCGGGTCGCGGGTGGTGCTCGCCGACGACCGCGAGGTGATCGTCTTCGACCGATCCGGCAGCGAGTACCTCGCCCTCGACACCGAGACCGGGCGCCTGCTGTGGCGTGCGTCCGCGGGCCGGAACGCCGCGGTCAGCGGCCATGCCGTCACCGACGGCGAACGGCTGATCACCCCGACACCCGACGGCGGGATCGCCGCACTCGACCTGTACAGCGGATCACCGGCCTGGTCGCTGCCGCCGAATGTGATCGGCAATGTCCGCGTCGGCGACGAACCCGGTCCGGCGCTGACCTTCGCCCTCGGCGACCGTCTGGTGACCCTGACCTCGACCACCATCACCGGGTTCGCCCCGACGGGTCCGCGGGCGATCGTGCCGGGCACCACCCGGGCGGGCAACAGCGGATCCGGCGGCGGGGGAACGCAGTACGTGACACCGTGCGGTTCGCCGCCCGTGTTCACACCCCAGTCGTTCCGCACCGCTGCCGGTGGCCTCGTCGTCACGATGAACGTCACCGCGAAGTGCCCCGACGGGGACGTCCTGTTCGGTCCGCAGACCCGTATCACCATCTCCGACGGCGGTGGTCTCGTCGCCTCGGGCAGCTTCGACTTCCGACGATCCCCGCTCGCCGTCCCGGCACCCGACGGCGGAGCGGCCCTCAACCTGGAACTGACCTACCCGCCGGGTAGCTTCTTCCGCCTGCCCGACACCTTGAACGACGCGAATTCGGCTGGCGGACAATACCTCGTCGAGTGCGACCGGGGTTCGACGCCGGAGCGGGCCCCGGCCGTGACCGCACCGGCGTCGGGCAGGTCGTCGGCGTCGTCGGAGGCCACCGACACGGTGTTCCCGGCCGGCGCCGACGTCACCGCCACCAGTGTCAACGCCCTGCGCCTGCAGGCCGACGCCGACCGCGCGTTCATCCTGGCGAACCTGAACAACCGGTGGGTCGCGCAGCTCAGTTCCAAGCACGCCGGTCTCGTCGCCGACGGTCGTACGTGGACCGACCAGGCCATCCTCGACGAGTTCCTGGCACTTCGTCTGCGGTTCAACGATGTTCGCCTGCTGTGGAGTGACGAGTGGCCGGTGTTCTCGTATAGGGGCTGGTGGGTGACGGTCGCGGCGGCGACATTCCCGGGCCCGGTCGAGGCGAACAGCTGGTGCCGAACGCAGGGATTCGACCCTGACCACTGCTTCGCCAAACTGGTGAGCACCACGGCCGGCCCGGAGGGCTCGACGCTGTACCGGAACTAGCCCCCGGACAGAGGGCTCCGCGATACGGTCGGGGAATGGATTTCTCTCCGTCACCGCGGTCCGCCGAACTCACCGAGCGCGTGCGGGCGTTCGTCACCAACGAGATCGAACCCGCCGAACCCGAGATCCACCGGGACATCAAGGAACGACGCGACGGGGACGGAAATCCCTGGACGCCGTCGCCGATCATCGCCGAACTGCAGGCGAAAGCCCGGTCCGAGGGTCTGTGGAACCTCTTCCTGCCGGCCGCGCACGCCGGTCGCTACGCCGCGGATTTCGGCACCGACGGGGGAGAGGGCCTGTCCAACGTCGACTACGCCCCGATCGCCGAGGCGATGGGATCGTCGGCGCTGTCGCCGGTCATCTTCAACTGCAACGCTCCGGACACCGGCAACATGGAGGTCCTGCTGCGCTACGGCTCCGAGGAGCAGCGCGAGCGCTGGCTGGAACCGTTGCTGCGCGCCGACATCCGCAGCGCCTTCTGCATGACCGAACCGGCCGTCGCGTCGTCGGACGCCACCAACATGGCCGCGACCGCTGTCCTCGACGGCGACGACGTCGTCATCAACGGCACCAAGTGGTTCTCCACCGGCGTCGGGCATCCCGACTGCAAGGTCCTGATCTTCATGGGCGTCACCGACGCCGAAGCCGACCGCAAGTCGCAGCACACCATGGTGCTCATCCCGATCGACACCCCCGGCGTCAAGGTCGACCGGATGCTCACCACCATGGGCTATTTCGACGAACCGTTCGGCCACGGCGAGGTGTCCTTCACCGACGTGCGTGTTCCGGCGTCGAACATCCTCCTCGGACCCGGCCGCGCCTTCGAGATCGCCCAGGGCCGCCTCGGGCCGGGACGCGTCCACCACTGCATGCGGGCCATCGGCCTGGCGGAGCGGGCGCTGGAACTCGGTGTGAAGCGGGCACTCTCACGTGAGGCCTTCGGCAAGCAGCTGGCCCGGCTCGGCGGCAACAGCGAACGCATCGCCGACGCCCGCATCGCGATCAACCGCTCACGACTGCTCGTCCACCACGCCGCCTGGCTGCTCGACCAGGGCATGTCGGCCGAGGCGTTGTCGGCGGTCAGCGAGATCAAGGTCGAGGTGCCCAACATGGCCCTGTCGGTCATCGACATGGCCATCCAGCTGCACGGCGGTGCCGGTATGACCGACGACTTCCCGCTCGCCCAGGCCTGGGTCGGAGCACGCTCGCTCCGCCTGGCCGACGGCCCGGATGAGGTCCACCGCAACGTCGTTGCGCGTCTCGAACTCGGTAAGTACCGCTGACCGCGGTGGTATCCACACATCCACGAACGAGAAGGGTGAACTCCCACAATGGCTGACCAGGTGACCGAGGCGCGCGAGGTCCGGGAAGAGGACGCGTTCGACGTCGAGGCGGTGGCCGCGTGGTTGCGCACCGCGGCCCCGGACGTCGAGGGACTCGACGCGGTGCCCGAGGTACGGCAATTCGCCGGTGGCGCTTCCAATCTCACCTTCCTGCTGCGGTATCCGACGCGGGACCTGATCCTGCGTCGGGCACCGCGCGGCACCAAGGCCCGCGGGGCGCACGACATGCGCCGCGAGTACCGCATCCAATCCGAGCTCGCCGGGGTGATCCGCTACATCGCACCGATGATCGCCTTCTGCGACGACGACTCGGTCCTCGGCGCCGACTTCTACGTCATGGGTCGCATCGACGGTGTCATCCCGCGCAAGGAGTGGCCGGCCGACGTTCCGCTGGACGCCGATCAGGCGCGGCAGCTCTGCTTCAACTTCATCGACACGCTCGTCGAAGTACATTCGGTCGACCCGTCGAAGACCGGGCTCGGCGACCTCGGTAAGGGGCTCGGTTACGTCCGACGGCAGGTCGACGGCTGGACCACCCGATTCCGCAACGCACACACCGACGACGTCCCCGACTTCGAGGAGGCGATGTCCTGGCTGGCCGAGAACCAGCCCGAGGACGTGGCGAATTGCATCATCCACAACGACTTCAAGCTCGACAACGTGGTGCTGGACAAGGACGACCCGACCAGGGTCATCGGCATCCTCGACTGGGAGATGGCGACCCTCGGCGATCCGCTGATGGACCTCGCCGGCTCGATGGCCTACTGGATTCAGGCCGACGACACCGACGAGCTGCAACTCATGCGCCGCGTCCCGACGAACATGCCGGGGATGATCACCCGCGCCGAGTTCGTCGAACGGTACTGCGAGCGTATGGGTTTCGAGATGTCACCCGAGAGGTGGCGGTGGTACGAGGCCTTCGGCCTCTTCCGGGCCGTGGTCATCGCCCAGCAGATCTACTACCGCTTCTACCACGGGCAGACCACCAACAAGGACTTCGAACGGCTGGGTTTCGCGGTGGGGATCATCGGTAAGCGGCTGAACGAGATCGTCGCCGGCTGAGAACTAGACCGGGCACGTCGGTGCGAACGATTCAAGCTGGATCGAATGGTACGTACGTGCCAGCTGGTCGCGGCGGTACTCGTGATACGCCATGGGCGTGAGCACGATCCGACGAGGGAGCCGGCGCCACGCGGTTTGCAGCAGTCGCTTGTAGATCCGGAACTCCCACTGTTCGCGGCGGTCGAGGCGAACCGACGTCAGCTCTCGGACGCCGGGGTGCATGACGCTGAACGAGCAGACCTTGACGACGTGGCCGGCCAATGGGCGGATGACGAACCACGGCGGCGTGAGCGCGATGCGCAGGACTGGCGGCATGCCGATCGTCGGAAGGGGGAGGCGGGTCAGCTGGTCGGTGACGGCGTCGAGGAACGGATTGGCTTGCAGGTGTTCGTCGACGACGCCGTCGTACCAGCGGCGCGCATCGGCGAGCGTTGGTGGGAGCTGGGCAGACTTCCCCGGCAGCGAGAGGATGCCCAGGCGTTCGAGTGCGACCGCGTAGGCGAGTTCTTCCTCCTCCGGCGACAGTTCGATGCCCGTGCACGCCGTGAACGTGTTGAGGTAGCCCATGATCGCGCTCATCGCGATCCAGTTCCACAGCGTGGGATCGAGTGCGCTGTACCGGATCTCGTCGAAGTCGTCGCGTCCGGTGCCCCGGACCTCACGATGCAGGAACCTCAACCGGTCGGCGAACGCGTGGCGCGTCCTCTCGTCGCCCCACAGCACGAGTTGTTCGGCACTGAAGCTGCGGAGTCCGCGATCGACGAAGTTCTCGGCGAAGCGGCCGGTACGGTCGACGGCCGCGGCCACCGGGACGAGCGCCACCTGGTCGAAGAAGGAGGCGCCGAAGAATCCGAACAGGACACTGCCCAGATGCCACCGGAACTGCTCGACGGCCGGTGGCAGGTCGGCGAGGTCGACTGCGGGCGGCGCCGAAGTGTCGGCGACGGACGCGTCCGGGTTCTCGGTGGCGGTCATGAAACTCCAATGTTAGTAGTTCGGCCGAACACTAACATTGCAATGATGGCGGTGTGAAGACGCCGAGCGCGTCCCGGGCCGAGCGGACGGGGCAGAAGATCCTCGATGCGGCGATGTCATCGTTGCTCGCGAAGGGGCTCAAACGGACGTCGATCGAGGCGATCGCCGCGCTGGCCGGCGTGTCCCACATGACCGTCTACCGTCGCTGGCCGCACAAGGAGGATCTCTTCTCCGACCTGCTCTCGCGTGAGGCCGACGAGTTGTTCGCCCGCGTCGACCGGGAACTGGCGGGAACAGGGGATCCGCGGGAGCGGCTCATCGAGGGGTTCGCGGCGATCTTCTGGTCGTTCTACGACCACCCACTACTGGCCCGCGAGTACGCGGCGGACCCGGCGACGACACTGCGGGTGCTCACGGTGTCGTCGGCGCCGGTCTTCGACCGTGCCGTGGACTATCTGGCCGCCCGGGTGGCGGGTCTGATGACCGGGGACGCCCCGATCGGCGACGACGAGGCGCGGCGGGTCGCCGAGGTCATGGTCCGCATCACACATTCGCTCCTGCTGACCACGCTCGAGACACGTCCGTTCGCGAACCGCGACGAGGTGGGCGCGTGGGGACGCGAACACGTCGGGTGGATTCTCTTCTCGGCGGACTGACGCGTTCGACGGCCCGTTCTAGTCCAGACCCTCCTGTGCGCCGCGGGCCCCGCGTCGGACTCCCGCCCGCTGGACCAGCACGATCGTGGTGCCGAGAAGTCCCACGCCCAGCCCGACCAGGCAGATCGTCAGCGCGTTGCCGCCGCCGAGGTCGGCGACCGCGACGACCACCGTCGCGACCAGCCAGGCGACCATCCCGACCACGATCACCGGCTCGGGCGCACGCAGCGCGCGGGGCAGTTCGGGGACGTCGACTGTATCCGGCATGAGACAAAGAGTAGCTTTCGACAGGTGCCAAAAGACGTCCCGAGTGAGTCCCGCGATCTGACCCCCGCCGACGACCCCGCCGACATCTCGTCCGAGACGACGACCGACGCGGCCGACACGGGTGCTGCCGAAGCGCCACCCGAGGACACCGGCCCCTCGACCACCAGGGGAGCGAGGACGGCGACGCCGAACGGCGCGATCGATCGTTTCTTCAAGATCTCCGAGCGCGGCTCGACGCTCAACCGCGAGTTCCGCGGAGGCCTGGTCACGTTCTTCACGATGGCCTACATCGTGGTGCTCAACCCGATCATCATCGGCGGCATCCCCGGCGGCGAGAAGAACGCCGACGTGCTCGGCAACGTGCTGCCGCTGGCGCAGGTCGCCGCGGTCACCGCACTCGTCGCGGGCGTGATGTCGATCCTGTTCGGCCTCGTCGCCAACTACCCGTTCGCGATCGCCGCGGGTCTCGGCATCAACAGTCTTCTCGCGGTGTCGATCGCACCCGAGGTGACATGGCCGGAGGCGATGGGCCTCGTCGTGGTCGACGGCATCATCATCGTGCTGCTGGCGGTGACAGGCTTCCGCACGGCGGTGTTCAACGCGGTCCCGAGCGAACTCAAGGCGGCCATCGCCGCCGGTATCGGCGCGTTCATCGCCTTCATCGGCTTCGTCGACGCCGGCTTCGTCAAACGCATCCCGGACGCCGCCGGAACCACGGTCCCGGTCCAGCTGGGCAGTGACAACTCGATCGCCACCGTTCCGACGCTCATCTTCGCTCTCGGTGTTCTCATCATGGGTGTCCTGGTGGTGCGGAAGGTTCCCGGCGGTCTGCTGATCGGTATCGCGATCACCACCGTCCTGTCGCTCGTGCTGGAGCGCATCTTCGACTACGGCTCCAGCATGGACAACCCCTCGGGCTGGGGCCTCACCGTGCCCGACATCCCCACCGCGCTGGGTGGACTACCCGATCTGAGCCTCGTCGGAGATGTCGACTTGTTCGGCGCCTTCACCCGGATCGGTGTGCTGGCGGCGTCGGTCTTCGTGTTCGCGCTCGTCCTGTCGAACTTCTTCGACGCGATGGGCACGATGACGGGCCTCGGCAAGGAGGCCGGTCTGGCCGATGACAAGGGCAACCTCCCCGGTATCGGGCGTGCGCTGGTGGTCGAGGGGACCGGTGCCATCGCCGGCGGTGCCGCGTCGGCGTCGTCGAACACTGTGTTCGTCGAATCGGCCTCGGGTATCGCCGAAGGTGCACGAACCGGTCTGGCGAACGTCGTCACCGGCGTGTTGTTCCTGGTCGCCATGTTCCTCACCCCGATCTACGAGGTGATCCCGCTCGAGGCGATCGCGCCGGCTCTCGTGGTGGTGGGTGCGATGATGATCGGGCAGTTGACGGCCGTCGACTTCCGTCGCCTCGACTTCGCGATACCTGCCTTCCTGACCGTCGTGACGATGCCGTTCACCTACTCGATCGCCAACGGCATCGGCATCGGCTTCATCAGCTGGGTGGTGATGGCCACCGCCGCGGGCAAGGCGCGCACGGTCCATCCGCTGCTGTGGCTGGTGGCCGCGGTCTTCGTCGCCTATTTCGCGCGGGGACCGATCTCCGACCTCATCGGCTAACGCGTGTAGTCAAAATTTGCGACCGGTTTTGTCATCCAGCCGGGTCAATTTGCAATGCTTAGGGTTCGACGGTGATTTACATGCCCTACGCTGGGGCAATGCATTCACCGTATGGTGACGGAAGTCTCTCTGGCGACTTGTCCCTCGCCGTCGTACGACTCGCGCGCCGTCTGAGAGGGCGGCGCGAGAACAAGTTGGTCTCGCTGACGCAGCTCTCGGCCCTCTACACGTTGCATCACGAAGGCCCGATGACACCCGGCGCCCTCGCCGCGGCCGAGCGGGTTCGCCCGCCCTCCATGACGAGAGTGATCGCGTCGCTGTCGGACCTCGGGATGATCAAGCGTGAACCGCACCCGACGGATGGCCGCCAGGCGATCGTGACGCTCTCGGCCTCGGGGGTCGAGGTCATCAAGGAGGAGTTGGCGGCACGCGAGGCCTGGCTGAGTGACCGTCTACGCGAACTCACGCCCAGCGAACGGGACACCCTCCGGGAGGGCGTGCAGATCTTCAACAAGATCCTCAACCAGCCCGACACCGAGATACCTCGCTCCCGGGCGATCTAACACTAGAAGAAGGTGCCGGAGAACGGTGCTCGATCGGTGGTGAAGGCCTGGTCCAGAGCTCGAAGCGTTGTCGGGGAGTCAACGCGGAGCCGGCCGGCCGCCGCAAACGCCGACGGGCGGATGCCGCCGAGGTAGATGCTCGACAGCACCGAGGTGTCCATCCTCACCGTGGGCGTTGCGGTGTCGGGTGCGGGGGCGACGATCGCGTCGCCCCCGCGCGCGGACACCGTGAATACCCCTCCGCGACCACGGAACTCGTCGGTGACCTCGATGACCACATCGAGGTCGGCGGCGTACTTCCGCGACCCCAGCGCGGCCGGGATGTCGAGGATACGCAGCCACATCTCGTCACGCAGACCGGTGATCGACACCGCGCGGGCGTCGATGAGTTTGTGCCGCAACGGATCGTCGACCGGGATGGTCGCGGTGAGCGACGGGATCAGGTCGAGGCTGGTGAGCACCCGCCACAGGTCGGTGTGGGCCTCGTCGGTGACGGCGAAGACCTCGTTGACCTCGCCGCGAACGCCGCCGTTCTCGTTCTTGTAGATGCGGTAGCTGGCGTAGCCGTCGTCGTGGAGCAGGTAGTGCAGTCCGCTCGCGGGCAGCGGACGCTCCGACGGACGGTCGGCGAGGATCGGCGCCCACCAGGCGGGGGTGCGGGTGAGCGCACCGGGAGTGGTGAGCGTCCAGCGTGCGTGGAGATCGGGGACGGCCGCGGCGACCTCGGCGGCGTCCGCGAACCGCACGGTCGCGTCCTTCGGCTGGTCGCCGCGGAGCGGAGCCTGTCCGGGCGTGATCGACACGGTGTTGGAGAAGCAGGCCGGACCGAACCCGAAGCGCTCGTAGATGGTGCCCTCGCTCGCGGTCAGGGTCGCGAACGTGTAGTTCTCGGCCTCCCATTGCTCGAAGAGTTCGGTCAGCATCGTGCGCAGAATTCCACGACGGCGATGCGTCGATGCCACGGAGACCCACGACAGGCCGACGGTGTCGGCGACACCCGCGCCCGGCAGCGACATCGACATCCGGTAGAACATCGACACCCCGACAAGGGGCTTCGACGGCAGGCCGGTGTCGCGTACCAGGACGATGTCGTCGTCGGCGACCTTGCCGCGAAGGTCGGCGCGTTCGTCGTCGGGCAGCGGATTGCGCATCGCGAATGCGCGGGCATCCGTGGTGATGATGTCGTCCCAGTCGGCGTCGGTGGCGCGCTTGAGGGACAGACGTGACTGAGGTGTCGAGCCGCTGTTGGTCACGACTTCAACGTTTTCACATCACTGCGACTCGGGCACTCATTGGGTTCTGTACCGGGTGTCGCAGGTCACGGCGGTGGCGGGTGGCACACTGTTGCGGTGCCCGGGCTCGCAGTGGAAGTGATCGACATCGACGACCCGCAGGATCCCCGGGTCGAGGACTTTCGGGACCTCAACTCGGTGGACCGCCGACCCGACCTTCCGGTTCTGCCCGGCGGCCGGCCGGGACGCGGCCTGGTGATCGCGGAGGGCGTGCTCGTCGCGCAGCGCATGATCGCCTCGCGGTTCTCCGCCCACGCCTTCCTCGGCGTCGACAAACGCCTCGAGGAACTCGACGACGATCTGCGCGACCCGTCGCTGTCGGGAGTCCCGTTCTTCCGGGCGTCGGCCGAGGTGATGGCCGAGATCGTCGGTTTCCACCTCAACCGCGGCGTGCTCGCCGTCGCGCGACGCCCCGAGGTGTTGTCGGTGTCCGACATCCTGGAGACCGCGCGCACCGTCGCGATCCTCGAAGGCGTCAACGACCACGAGAACATCGGCTCGATCTTCCGCAACGCCGCCGGCCTCGGTGTGGATGCCGTCCTGTTCGGTCAGGGCTGCGCCGACCCGCTGTACCGGCGCTGCGTGCGCGTCTCGATGGGTCACGCGCTGCTGGTGCCCTTCGCGAAGTTCGACGAGTGGCCGCGCGGACTCGACGAACTGCGTTCGCGCGACTTCCGTCTCGTCTCGATGACCCCCGATCCCGACGCCGTCACGCTCGCCGAGGCGGTCGATGCCGAGAAGGTCGGTTTCCTCGTGGGCGCCGAGGGGCCAGGGCTCACCGCGTCGGCGATGGCGGCGACGGACGTGAAGGCCCGCATCCCGATGAGTCGCGGAACCGATTCGCTCAACGTCGCGACAGCCGCGGCCGTTGCGTTCTACGAACGCGTCCGGTCGGGCACGATGGGGGAGTGAACACCCCCGAACCGTTCGATCGGGCCGCGGAGCCCACGCCCTGGGCGCTCGGGATCATCGTGTCCGCGGTGTGTGCGCTCTTCGGTGCCTTCGTGCTCGTCGGGATCTACGAACTCATCGGCGGCATCCTCGAGTTCCTCGGCATCGCGGCGGTGCTGATCGTCGCCGGCGGCCTCGGCTGGACCCTCTGGGAGTTCCGCTACCGCCAGGTGTGGCGCTGGATCGTGTGGGGCCTGCTCATCGGCTTCCTCGCCGGGATCACATCGTCGGTCGCGTTGCTGATCATGGGGCGCTGACCGGTTCTGCTCCGTGAGTAGCGAGCTTGCGAGCGTCGTTCTGTTCCGTGAGTAGCGAGCTTGCGAGCGTATCGAAGGGACGGCAGCACCACGCCGCCCATTACCAGACGCCACCGACAATCCCCGCGATCGATCGATGTTCGATACGCGTTGCGCGGCAATGGGATTGCGAGTACAGTCGAACATAAATGGTCCTCCTGACGGTTTCGTGGGTCACTACTGGTGTGGCAGAACAGGACACGCCCCTCCTCGCGTGAGTGTCGACATCGCGATGAGTGCTTCTGGTGAGTGGAATCCGTAGGCCCGCTTGGTCAGTGCCCTCAGATGCGTGTTGGTGGCCTCCACCCGGGCGTCGATAGGCCCACGACAACGGAGTTGTAGATCTGGATCTGTTGCTGTCGTACCGATCTGGAGAGACCGACGAGTTCGATGATTCGACTACGATCAGCTCGATGTAACCAGTGCTCGAGCCGTCGCCACGTGCCGGAATGTTCCCCGGTAACGATGTGGCGGAGTTCCTCTTTCAGTTGATACGCGCGAGCGAGTTCACTATTGGCGCGTTTGACGATCAGCTCACGGGTCCGCTGTTGACCGGGGGTGAGGTTCTCGGGGTTCTTCAACAGTGCCCACCTCAGATTCCTACGATCGTCGTTGGAGAGACCGTGGATCCGGTTGAGGACCCGGCTACGACAACGGTCCACGGCACGGGTGGCCCACTGGACGACATGAAACGGATCCATGCATCGAATGGCATCCGGAGCACGTTCTGCAACAACCGTTTCGATGTACTGACCCGCGTCGGCGCTCACATGGGTCAGCTGTGCACTGCGCGTGGCGCCGAGCTCGTCGAAGAACTGGCGGAGCGTCTTCTTGGTTGCACCCTCACGCGCCCACACCAACCTGCCGGTGTCGTGGTCGACGATCACCGTCAGATATCGCCGACCTTTTCGGTAGGCGATTTCATCGATACCAATCCTGCGCAACCCATCCATTCGGTCGGCCTGTCCGGTGTGATCGGCAACGACTCGAGCGATGATGCGTTGCACTGTTCGCCACGACACCCTCATGTACTCACACACCGCGGATGATGGACTGTGCGCGGCGAGCCAGGCGACCGTGTCGTCGAATCGGCGCGTCATCTTTGCTGCCGGCCGTGCCCACGGCACATGTTCTGTGACGACGCCGTGCAGGCTGCAGTC
>NZ_MKKG01000008.1:0-115417 GCF_001942325.1 Gordonia sp. CNJ-863 | reverse complement strand
GGCAGCCCGAGGCCGAGCTCACCGCCGACGAGGTGATGGAGTTCGTGGCGTCGAAGGTGGCCCCGCACAAGAAGGTTCGTGCGGTGGAGTTCATCGAGGCGATCCCGAAGTCGGCGTCGGGCAAGATCCTGCGCAAGGACCTGCGCAAGTAGGTCCGGCCACGGGACGGGGCCCGTCCGAGCTGCCGATTTGGTGCAGGCCGCACCCCGCGGATAGTGTTGCTCCTTGCAACGCGGGGTGGAGCAGCTCGGTAGCTCGCTGGGCTCATAACCCAGAGGTCGCAGGTTCAAATCCTGTCCCCGCTACCAGAAACGACCCCCACCAGGTGATCACCCGGTGGGGGTCGATTCATTTCCGTCCTACTCGAGCGGGCCTCAGCTCATCTGATGCGGCGGCACCTCGTCGTAGCTGATCGCATGGTCGCCGGCGCGTCTGTTCCACCAATAGGTCAGCGCCCACAGGAGTACGCCGATCAGCAACAGCCAGCCGGCGATCACATACTGCTCGGGATCGCGGCCGGTGACCGGCAGGGTGAGGTATCCGCACGTGACGGCACCGAGCACGGCGACCGGTGTCGAGGTGCGGAAGTGCTTGTGCTCCACCGTGTCCCGGCGGAGCACCAGCACCGATACGTTGACGACCGTGAACACCGCGAGCAGCAGCAGTGCAGTGGTGCCGCCGAGGAGTCCGACGATGGAGCTCTTCGGGTCGGAGCTCACGTAGGTGAGCAGCAACAGCGCGATGACCGTGGTGAAGATGACCGCCGCGAACGGGGTCCGGCGTCCCGGGTGCACATACGACAGGAATTTGGGCAGCACGCCTCGTCTGGCCATGCCGTAGAGCAGACGACTCGCCATCATCATGTTGATCAGGGCGGTGTTGGCGACCGCGAACATCGAGATCCACGGCAGCAGATCCGACATCGGGAAGTTCGGTGCCGCGGCCTGGACGACGTCGACGAGCGGGGTCTCGCTCTCGGCCAGCACGCCGACGGGCACGATCGCCACCGCGCAGATCGCGATGAGGACGTAGATCGCGGCGGTGATACCCAGGCCGCTCAGCATGACCTTCGGGAAGATGCGGGTCGGCTCCTTGCACTCCTCGGCCATGTTCACCGAGTCCTCGAAGCCGACAAGAGCGAAGAAGGCCAACGAGGTCGCGGCCGTCACCGCGATGAAGACGTTCTTGTCGTCGGGACTCTCGAAGGCCACCACCGCATCCCAGTGCTCGGCGTTGCCGCCGACGATGAACCAGTAGCCGATGAACAGCACGAGCAGCAGACCGGTCAGCTCCACGAGGGTCAGGACGACGTTGGTGCCGACGCCCTCGGCGACGCCGCGGAAGTTGATGAACATGACGAGCAGCAGGAAACCGACGGCCACCGCGTACAGGGCGGGGTTCGTGGCGTCGGGGGACTCGCCGCGGAACGCGGTCAGCATGTTCACCGCGAACGCGCGGGAGGCCGTGGTCGCCGACGTGATGCCCGAGCACATCACCGTGAACAGCACGATGAAGGTGATGAAGTGGATGCCGAAGGCCTTGTGCACGTAGAGCGCTGCCCCGGCGGCCTGCGGGTACTTGGTCACCAGTTCGAGGTAGGAGAACGCGGTGAGCGTCGCAACGGCGAAGGCGATGAGGAACGGCAGCCACGCCGCGCCCCCGACCTCGCCGGCCACCTGGCCGGTCAGCGCATAGACGCCGGTGCCGAGGATGTCGCCGACGATGAACA
Source organism: Gordonia sp. CNJ-863 (assembly GCF_001942325.1). Classification (NCBI taxonomy): domain Bacteria; kingdom Bacillati; phylum Actinomycetota; class Actinomycetes; order Mycobacteriales; family Gordoniaceae; genus Gordonia; species Gordonia sp. CNJ-863. The sequence goes on along the minus strand of NZ_MKKG01000008.1, from coordinate 113,688 downwards.
GGAGCAGCAGCTTCCAACCCAGTACGCGTTTGAGTTCGGGCTGCTGTTCCGCATTCTTGCCGGTCTCGCCGGCGTTCGTGCTGGCTGTCATGCGACAACGCTAGACCTCGGATGTGGGGGTCGCCGGGCGAATGGAGGCGTCGGACGTCAAATGGCCGGGCGGTGGGAAGAGGCCTCGGCGCGACTGTGCGAAACTATCGCCCATGAGCAACGGCACCCTGATCCTGATGCGTCACGGCGAGAGCGAATGGAATGCGTCCAACCAGTTCACCGGATGGGTGGACGTGGCGCTCACGGACAAGGGCAAGGCCGAGGCCGTACGGGCCGGTGAGCTGCTCGTCGAGCACGATCTGCTGCCCGACGTCCTGTACACCTCGCTGCTGCGACGCGCCATCTCGACGGCGCAGATCGCTCTCGACACCGCCGACCGCCACTGGATCCCGGTGGTCCGCGATTGGCGTCTGAACGAGCGTCACTACGGTGCGCTCCAGGGCCTCGACAAGGCCGACACCCTGGAGAAGTACGGCCAGGAGCAGTTCATGCTGTGGCGTCGCAGCTACGACACCCCGCCGCCGGCCATCGAGCCCGACGCCGAGTACAGCCAGGTCGGCGACCCGCGCTACGCCGACCTCGACGAGGTGCCGCTGACCGAGTGCCTCAAGGACGTCGTGGCGCGGATGATCCCGTACTTCACCGAGACGATCGCCGCCGACATCCAGGCAGGCAAGACCGTGCTCGTCGCCGCCCACGGCAACTCGCTCCGGGCGCTCGTCAAGTACCTCGACGGCATCTCCGACGAGGACATCGCGGGTCTGAACATCCCCACCGGCAACCCGCTGCGGTACGACCTCGACGAGAACCTCAAGCCTCTGAACCCGGGCGGCACCTACCTCGACCCCGAGGCGGCCGCGGCCGGCGCGGCCGCGGTGGCGGCCCAGGGCCAGAAGTAGCCTCTCCGACACGCCTTCGCCGCCCGCAGACGCCGGGCGGTGAGCGCGTAACATAATCGTCATAGCTTCTTGGGTGTGACGCGCGCTACATTAGACGCTATGGCGGATGTGGGCACCCTGCGGATCGATCATTCACCTGCTCGGGAACGGTATGAGGCGATGCTCGCCTCCGATTCCTTCGGCGAGGACGAGGTGGTCGGGTACCTCGACTATGTCTCCGAGCCGTATCAGGTCGTGCTCACGCACACAGTGATCCGCGAGCAATACAGCGGGCACGGCTATGCGGGACAACTGGTTCGGTTCGTCCTCGAGGACATCCGGGCGAGTGGCAAGCAGGTCGTGCCGGTCTGCTCGTATGTACAGCGTTTCATCCAGCTCCATCCGGAGTTCGCCGACATGGCGGTGCCGGTCCCCCAGTGATCCGCGCCGCCGGCGTGGGCTCCACCCGCCGACGGTCCGACCCGGCGGCCGCAAGGCCTTCGGCGAACGGCACGTGAACAGCTGCCCAACAGCTGCGACACGTGTGCAACTCGCGTTGGTTCCGCCGTAAGCTGGGCCTGTGACCGCCGCAATCTCAGCCGCGACGATCGCGTTCGTACTCGCGCTCATCCTCGGAGTCATCCTGGGTCGCTGTCTCGGCGCCTCCCGGTGGCCCCGACGCTTCTCGCTCGGCTCCTTGTTCGGCCGGGGTAGCACGTCCATGCAATCCGACGCCTCCGGCGCCGCGGCCCTGCCCGTCCCGGCCACCGACCGCGCGCAGGTCCCGAGGGCTGTGCCCGCCTCGGCCGAGATCCGCGATTCCGATGTCGCGTCGACGACCGCCGACGGCCGGATGACCAAGGCCGGCCTGCTGAGCATGGTCGTTCGCAACTCGTCGACCGCCGTTGCGGTGGTCGACGAGTTCCGCGACGTCGTGATGTTCAATCACCGGGCTGTCGAACTGGGGATCGTCCGCGACATGTTGCTCGCCGACCCCGTCTGGGATGCCGTCAAGGACGTCCTCGACACCGGCGTCGAGCAGAACTTCGAGTTCAGTCCACCCACCTCGACCCTCGGCTTCGTCTCCACCGGCCGCACCCCGCGGCCGACCGTCGAACATGTGCGCTGCCTGGCCAAGGTGGTGGCGCAGGACGACGAGCGGTACGCCGTGGTCTACGGCCTCGACGACACCGAACACAAGCGTCTCGAGGCCACCCGCCGCGACTTCGTGGCGAACGTGTCGCACGAACTCAAGACACCGGTCGGCGCGATCGGGCTGCTCGCCGAGGCTCTCCTGGAATCGTCCGACGACGTCGAATCGGTCCAGCACTTCGGCCAGCGGGTTGTGGGGGAGACCAAACGTATGGGCAGGCTGGTGAGTGAGCTGCTCGCGCTGTCGCGCCTGCAGGACGGCGACACCCCCGAGTTCACCCCGATCGACGTCGACGAACTGGTCGACGACGCCCTCGCCGCGGCGACGCTCACCGCCGAGGCGGCGTCGATCGAACTGCGTTCCGACGATCCGCTGGGCGCGACGATCCGCGGCGACCGGCTGCTGCTGTTGACTGCCCTGAACAACCTCATCTCGAACGCCATCGCCTACTCGCCCGCCGACACCGTCGTCTCGATCAGCCGACGCATCATCCGGATCGACGGCCGTCCCATGGTGGCGATCGCCGTCACCGACCGCGGTATCGGCATCGCCCGCGCCGACCAGCAGCGTGTCTTCGAGCGCTTCTTCCGGGTCGACCAGGCGAGGTCGCGGATGACCGGTGGCACCGGTCTGGGCCTGGCGATCGTCAAACACGTGGCCGCCAACCACGGCGGCACGATCAATCTGTGGAGCGAACCCGGTACGGGCTCCACCTTCACTTTGTGTATCCCCGAGGACCTGTCCGACGTGGGCTGGTCCGCTGACGACAAGGAATCCGAGAGTTGACCCACGTGCTGATCGTCGAGGACGAGGAATCGCTGGCCGATCCGCTGGCCTTTCTGCTGCGCAAGGAGGGGTTCGAGGCCAGCATCGTCAACGACGGTGCCCAGGCGTTGCCCGCCTTCGACCGCGTCAGCCCCGACATCGTCCTTCTCGATCTGATGCTCCCCGGGATGTCGGGGACGGAGATCTGCAAGGCCCTGCGTGCCCGGTCGAACGTGCCGGTGATCATGGTGACTGCCCGGGACACCGAGATCGACAAGGTCGTCGGACTGGAGCTGGGCGCCGACGACTACGTGACCAAGCCGTATTCGGCGCGGGAGCTCATCGCCCGCATCCGGGCGGTCCTGCGCCGCGGGGCGGACGCCGGCGACGACGACCTCGATCTCGGTGTCGTCGAGGCGGGCCCGGTCCGGATGGACGTGGAACGACACACCGTGGCGGTCAACGGCGAGCCGATCACGTTGCCGCTCAAGGAGTTCGATCTTCTCGAGTATCTCCTGCGCAATGCCGGCCGCGTGCTGACCCGCGGGCAGCTGATCGACCGGGTCTGGGGAGCGGACTACGTCGGCGACACCAAGACCCTCGACGTGCACGTCAAACGCCTGCGCTCCAAGATCGAGCCGGACCCGGCCAGCCCCAAACACCTCATCACGGTCCGCGGTCTCGGGTACAAGATCGAGGCCTGAAACGGGTGCGCGGTCTCCCGCGCACCCGGCTCACTCCGGCGGCTGCAGCTCGTATTTGACGTCGGTCTCGCGGCGTGCGGTTGCGGCGGTGGTCGCCGGGTGAACGGCGATGAGCCCCAGACCCTTACGGCGCCGGCAGGCGGCCGCGAGTGCCTCGTAGGCGGGGGCGCCGAGGAGCTCGGTCAGCTCGGGCGCATAGGACTCCCACACCTGCTTCGCGCCGACGTGGGCGTCGGGTGAACCCGAGCAGTACCACTTGAGGTCGTGGCCGCCCTCGCCCCATCCGCGACGGTCGAACTCGGTGATCGTGGTCTGCAGGATCTGGGTGCCGTCGGGCCGTTCCACCCAGTCCTGCTCACGGCGCACCGGCAGCTGCCAGCACACGTCGGGCTTGACGGTCAGCGGTTCGAGTCCCTTGCGCAGGGCCATCGAATGCAGTGCGCATCCGACGCCGCCCTCGAAGCCCGGACGATTCAGAAAGATGCACGCGCCCTTGTGGAGTCGCGTCTTGAGCGCCGGCTCGTCGTCGAGGTCGCCCTCCTCGAGATACCCCTTGGGGCCGAGCGGGTTCTTGCCCGAGCCCTTCTTGTAGAACTGCCAGTCCTCCGGGGTGAGCATGGAGACGCCGTGGGCGAGACGTTCCCGATCGTCGGAGTCGGACAGGTAGGCGCCGTGGCTGCAGCAGCCGTCGGTCTCGCGTCCGGGCAGGATGCCCTGGCAGGCCGGGGTGCCGAAGACGCACGTCCAGTGCGACAGCAGCCAGGTGAGGTCAGCTCTGATGAAGTGTTCGGGATCGGCCGGATCGACGAATTCGTACCATTCACGCGGAAAGTCGAGTTCGACCTCCGGGGCGGGCGTGATTCGTGGCGCGGACGGCGAGAGTGCGGTCACGACCACAACGGTAGCCGGGATCGTGCCGACACGGAGCCTGCACTACCGTTGACGCGTGCGCTTAGGAGTTCTGGACGTGGGCAGCAACACTGTTCACCTCCTGGTGGTCGACGCCCATCGCGGTGGCCACCCGACGCCCATGAGTTCGACCAAGGCCGTTCTGCGCCTCGCCGAACAGATCGACGCCGACGGGCGGATGAGCGACAAGGCGGTGTCCAAGCTGATCGACTCCGTCACGGAGTTCACCCACATCGCCGGCACCTCCGGATGCGAGCAGATGATGGCTTTCGCAACGTCGGCGGTCCGCGACGCCACCAACTCCGACGATCTGCTCGACGAGGTCGAGCAGCGCACCGGGGTGCGTATCACGGTCCTGTCCGGGCGCGACGAGGCGCGGCTCACCTCACTCGCCGTCCGACGCTGGCGCGGGTGGAGCGCGGGACGCATCCTCGCCCTCGACATCGGCGGCGGTTCGCTGGAGATGTCCAACGGCGTCGACGAGGAACCCGACGTCGCGCTGTCGCTGCCGCTCGGCGCCGGACGACTCACCCGCGACTGGTTGCCCGACGACCCGCCGGACCGGCGTCGGATCGGTGTGCTGCGGGACTGGCTCGACGCGGAACTGCGCGCCCCCGCCAGGGAGCTCCTCGCGCCCGGCGCACCCGACCTGTGTGTCGGCACCTCGAAGACCTTCCGCAGCCTCGCCCGCCTGACCGGCGCGGCACCGTCGAGCGCGGGCCCCCGTGTCCGGCGCGAGCTGACGACGAGCGGACTCCGTCAGCTCATCTCCTTCATCTCCCGCATGACCCGCTCCGACCGCGCCGAACTGGAAGGCGTCAGCGCCGATCGTGCCGGTCAGCTGGTCGCCGGCGCGCTCGTGGCGGAGGCGGCTATGCGGGCCCTCCAAGTCGATACACTGGAAATCTGTCCGTGGGCTCTGCGGGAGGGTGTTATCTTGCGTCGACTCGATGCGGAACCAGCCGACTCGTTCGAGCCCTCACAGACGACTGGCGCCCGGGGCGGCGTCGGCTGATCCGGTCTGCGACGCCCACGGGCGCGCGGGATGGGGGAGACGGTCGACGGTGCGTCCACGAGCGCCGAGAGGTACCCAAGCGGATGCGCTCGACCGGCATCCGGTGACGTTCGAGGACGGAGAGCCACTTCATGTCGAAGGATTCGGAACCCGAATCTCGACCCATTTCGGTATCGGAACTACTCGCCCGGTCGCAGGCGGCCGGCGGCACGACGCCCACGCGGCGTGACGGTCGCGGGCGGCGACGCGCAGGTCGCGACGGCTCGGTCTCGGTGTCCGAACTGACCGGCGAGATCCCGAAGATCACCGACGCGCCCGCCACGCAGGCCGACGAGAAACCCGCTTCTGCGGACGAGAACGCGTCCGCGCAGACCGAACCCGCAGTGGTGGAGGCGTCCGAGGTCGAAGCGCCCCAGGCGAAGACCGCCGAGGTCGAGCAGCCGGAGGCCGAGCCGGCCGAGACCGCATCGACCCCGGAACCGTCCGCATCGGAACCTTCCGCACCCGAATCGTCGGCGAGGACCGAGAGCCCGAGCGGTCCGTTCCCGCGGTCGGGGAACCCCGTCGCGCGTCGCGCCGCCGACGACCGCCCGGTCGCCGACCGGTCCCGCCCGGACCGGCCGTTCGCATCGTCCGGTCGCAACGCCAGCGGTATGCCCGGTTACGGCGAGGCACCGCCGGCCACCCGTGACTTCAGCTCGGATTCCGTCGCCCGGCGCATGAGCCCGCCGCGCGACTCGGAACCCGTCGACGAGGAGTCGGCGAACGCGGTCACCGGCATCATCCCGGTCGTGGAAGGTTCCGACGAGGGTCTCGTCGTCGTCGAATCCGACGATGTGGTGACCTATGACCTCAACGAGGTCGACTCGGGTTCCGATCCGCGCGAGCGGGCCGACGGCGGGTTCTCCGACGTCATGGACTTCGATGCCTACCGCAACTTCGCCGACGTGGAGGGCGACACCGACACCGGTGCCCGGCCGGCGGCCGGTACGAGTGGGCCGAAGAAGGGCGCCAAGGCGCTCGGCGGGCTCGCACGCAAGCTGTTCAGCCGCAAAGCGGCCGGCGCCGCCGCGGGAACAGCCGCTTCGGTCGCCGCCTCGACGCCCGGCACGGTCTCCGCGACGTCGTCCGCGCCGGGTGGTCGCGCACGAGCTGCCGCAGCACGGGCACGTGACGACGAGAACCCGACCGAGATCATCGAGCCGATCGCGTCCCCGGGGGACGCCGCCCACGACGAGGCGGCAGCGGGGGACACCCGCGTCGAGGAGACCCGGCCCGCAGAGACCGACGAGACAGAGGCATGGCAGGCGTCGGCCCAGTGGTACGACACCGAGGCATGGTCGGCGCCGGTCGTCGACGAGGAGGACGACCAGCCTCGCGAGACTCCCGAGCCGGCCGCGGAACCCGAGCCCGTCGACAAGCCCGACACCGCCCGCCTCGCGGAGACCGCCGACCTCGACGAGACCCCCGGCGGTGTCGCCGACGGGCCGGCGGAGGACACCGCCACCATCGCCGGTACGACGCCGCCTGAGCTGGAGGAGGCCGCGAAGCCCGCGGTCAGCGTCGGTGAGGCCGACGAAGCCGAGACCGACGAAGCCGAGACCAGGGAAGCCGAGACCAGGGAAGCCGAGACCAGGGAAGCCGACACCGAGGACGAGAGGTCACCGGCCGCCGCGTGGCTCCTGATCTTCGGTCAGGCGGTCGTAGGTCTGGTCGTCGGTATCGGTCTGTTCTGGGGCTTCACCGAACTGTGGCGCTGGAACCCGTACTTCGCGCTGGTCCTCGCGGTCCTGGTGATCTTCGGGATCGTCACGCTGTCGCACGTGGTGCGGCGCACCAAGGACCTGACCACGACGCTGCTCGCGTTGGGGGTCGGCCTGCTGGTGACCATCGGTCCACTGGTACTCCTGGCCACGTGACGACGCCCGGGACGCCTCCGCTCCCCAGACCGGAGATACCCATCGGTCTGTCGACCGCCTCGGTCTATCCGCAGAACACCGAGGCGGCCTTCGCCTACGCCGCGGACCTCGGCTACGACGGTGTCGAGCTGATGGTCTGGGGCGACCCGGTCAGCCAGGACATCCGACGCGTGGGATACCTGTCGGACCACTACCAGGTGCCGGTGCTGTCCATCCATGCCCCGTGCCTGTTGATCACCCAGCGGGTGTGGGGCCGCGACCCGGTCGTGAAGCTCGCACGATCGGTGCAGGCGGCCGAGGACCTCGGCGCGTCGACCGTCGTGGTGCACCCACCGTTCCGCTGGCAGCGCGGCTACGTGTCGGCCTTCGACGACCTCGTCGGCGAGCTCGAGGACGACAGCGGCGTCGCCATCGCCGTGGAGAACATGTTCCCGATGCGGGCGGACCGCTTCTTCGGCTCGCGCGAGCCATCCGTACGCCGCCTCCAGAAACGTGGCGGTGGGCCCGGTCTCGCCGCCTCGGCGTTCGGCAAGTCGATCGACCCCACCGACGACGGGTACTCGAACTACACGCTCGACCTGTCGCACACCGCGACGGCCGGTGTAGACGCCCTCGACCTGCTCGATCGCATGGGACCGAACCTCAACCATCTGCATCTCGCGGACGGTCACGGCGCCGCCACCGACGAACACCTCATCCCCGGTGACGGCGGACAACCGTGCGCCGAGGTGTGTCGTCGAATCGCGGAGAGCGACTTCGCCGGTGCGGTCGTGCTGGAGGTCACCACGGGCAGCGCACGCACCAAGCCCGAACGCAGTGCACTGCTCGCGCGTTCGCTAGATTTTGCGCGGCAGCATCTCAAACGGGAGCTGCACCCCGAGAGCGCCGGCCGGCTCGACACCTGACCCCGGAGATCGTCGCGTCCCGGTCTTCCGCCGGCGTCGGGGTCGGCACGACGAAAGCGGGACGATGACCAGCAAGATCACCGAGGTACTGGCGCTGACCGAGGTGGAGCGCGGTGGTCCCGACTCCATCACCTTGCGAGCGCACATCGACGAGACCTTCACCATCGGACCCAAGGTGCACGGCGGAAGCCTGCAGATGGTGGTGGCGAAGGCGGCGCGCACCGCACTGACCGCCCTCACCCCGGCCCCGGGACCGGACGGCGACACGAAGGACGGCGACACGAAGGCCGCCGACGCGGCGGCCGCGATGATCCCGGTCGCCATCGCCAGCGACTACCTCACCGCACCCGACGCCGCCGACGTCGACCTCGCGATCTCCGTGCGCAAACGCGGCCGGACCGTCACGGTCCTCCAGGTCGACGCGGTCCAGCAGGGTCGCACGGTCGTGTCCTCGTCGGTGACGATGGCCCGCCCCGACTCCGGGACCCCGCATCACTCCGGCCCCAACGTGCTCGACGGCACGCCCGCCGAACCCCCGTCGACCGGGATCTCGCTGGACGGTTCGCCGATCGCCGAGATCAACCATCTCGGTGCGGCGGTCGACCTGGTCCTCGACGCCGAGACGTTCCCGATGGTCCGCGGCGAGACCGGTGAGCCGCTCGTGCGCGGGTGGATTCGTCCGAAGGGCCTCGATCCCGACGAGTACTTCGCGGTCCTGGTGTGCGACATCTCGCCGCCGGTGGTCTTCAACCTCGCGATGTTCGGCTGGGCGCCGACCGTGCAGCTGACCACCTACGTGCGTCGGCATCCCGCGCCGGGATGGCTGCGGTTCGCCGCGACGAGTACCGAGGTCGGGCCCGGAATGTTCGAAGAGGATCATCTCGTGGTGGACTCGACCGGGACAGTTGTCGCCCAGTCGCGTCAGCTGGCACTCATTCCCGCAGGAAGGTAGACATTCGTGACCGAACGCATCGCCATCATCGGTGGAGGCAAGATCGGGGAGGCGCTCCTGGCCGGCCTGATCGGCGCCGGAACCCCGACGAAGGATCTCGTCGTCGCGGAGAAGCTCGAATCCCGCGCGTCCGAGATCGCCGACGAATACGGGGTCCTGGTGACCGACGTGAAGACGGCCGCCGAATCCGCGCAGTACGTATTCCTCGCCGTCAAGCCGGATGCCGTCGACTCGGTGCTGCGGGAGCTGGCCTCGGCCGAGGACAACGCGCAGACCGAGCGCGTGACCGTGACCCTCGTCGCCGGCATCCCGCTGGCCCGCTACGAGAGTGCGCTACAGGCGGGTTCGCCGGTCATCCGCGTCATGCCGAACACGCCGATGCTGGTCAACGAGGCGATGTCCGCGGTCTCAGCCGGACGCTACGTCGGCGATGAGCAGTTGCGCGCCGTCGTCAACATCCTCAAGACCGTCGGCCGGGTGGCCGTGGTGCCCGAGAAGCAGATGGACGCGGTCACCGCCGTGTCCGGGTCCGGTCCCGCCTACGTCTTCCTGCTCGCCGAGGCGATGATCGACGCCGGCGTCGGTCTGGGTCTGACCCGCGCACAGGCGTCGGAGATGACGATCCAGACCATCCGTGGCGCCGGGGTCCTGCTGAGTGATTCCGGGATGTCACCGGTCGATCTGCGGGCCGCGGTGACCTCACCGGGCGGCACGACCGCGGAGGCGATCCGGGAATTCGAGGCGAACGGCCTGCGGCACGCCGTCTACCAGGCCACACGCGCCTGTGCGGCCGCCAGCGCCCGCGGCGGACGTCGAGTGGAAGTCGAGGGTTTGGCGGCGGGACACGCGGTGTCCGACACCCCATGAGTTGTGGTCGACAGGCCGCTAAACCCCAGCATGTTGGGGTCGAGTCCCAGGAATCTCAGAAATCACGGTCCCTCACGTCGCTTTTTTCACATCTGCCACGCTAAGCTGCTTTAAGCACGTGCGTGTCTGATGTCCGCAGGAGGGGAAGCCTGCGGCCGCGACGCGTGCACCGGAGGTATGAGTGATCAATGGCACCTGCAGACACTCCTGGTGACAGGGCGGCCTCGGTGAGCAACGCGACCTCTGCGTCGCAGTTCCTCACCGTCGCCGAAGTTGCGTCGCTGATGCGCGTTTCGAAGATGACCGTTTACCGTCTCGTCCACAACGGCGAACTGCCCGCGGTTCGGGTCGGACGCTCGTTCCGTGTGCACGCGAAAGCGGTGCACGACTACCTGGAGACGTCGTACTTCGACGCCGGCTAGGTTCGGTCTCGGCTGACGCGCCGATCAGCAGTTCTACCCAGCACTCCCGAGGGTGGCCGCACGGCCGCCCCGGGAGTGCTGTGTCTGGTGCGGGTGTTCACCCGGGCCGGCAGACCGTCCCGGTGGTCATTTCGGCCACCGCGATTTCCTGATCCGATACACCGCCCGGTAGGCTCAGTGGTCGCGTACCTGGATGTACCGGTGAGCTCCTCGAGCCGGGTAGTCGACGCCAGTCGACGACCACTGACGAAGCCGATCGAGTGCAGGCCAGGGTCGGTCAAGTACATCAGTGTCAATCGTGAGGAAGCGCCCCCATGGGTTCAGTGATCAAGAAGCGCCGCAAGCGCATGTCGAAGAAGAAGCACCGCAAGCTGCTGCGTCGAACCCGGGTGCAGCGCCGCAAACTCGGCAAATAAGCACTCTCATGGCACCAGGACCCGCCTCGGCGGGTCCTTTTGCTGTTTGATGGACCCGATCCGGGGCCCTCGACGGGCTGAAACGGGCCGATGACGTTAGCCTCGACGCCATGGCCGAATCCTCCGCAGTGCTGCCCCGGGTCGTCCTGGTGACCGGGGCGTCGACTTTTCTCGGCGGGTACCTTGTCGCAAGGCTCGCGGCCAATCCGCAGATCGAACGTGTGCTGGCCGTGGACTCCCGGGTGCCGCGCAAGGACCTCCTGCGCCGGATGGGGCGTGCGGAGTTCCTGCGTCTGGACATCCGGCGACCCACCATCGCAAAGGCGCTGGTGTCGTACGAGGTCGACACGGTGGTCCACGCCGCGACGTCGATCGCCGACACCGCCCCGCACTCGGCGGCCATCAAGGAGTTCAACGTGGTCGGCGCGATGCAGGTCTGTGCGGCCTGCCAGCGGACGCCGTCGGTGAAGCGGCTCGTACTTCGGTCGACCGGGATGGTCTACGGCTCCAGTGCACACGACCCGTCGCACTTCTCCGAGGAGACCCGCGCACGCCGCGAGCCCAAGCGGGGTTACGGCCGCGACCTCCTCGACGTCGAGGGCTACGTCCGCGGACTCGGACGCCGCCGCCCGGACATCGACATCACGATCGTGCGCCCACAGGCGATGCTCGGACCGCGGATCACCACGCGCATGGGTTCGTACCTGTCGGCGCCGGTCGTCCCGACGGTCATCGGATACCAGCCGCGCCTGCAGTTCCTCCACGAGGAGGACGCACTCGCGGCGATGGAGCACGTGACCCTCGCCGGCAAGCCCGGCACGTTCAACCTCTCCGGTGAGGGTGTGGTGACGTTGTCGCAGGCCATCCGGCGGGTCGGGCACGTCGAACTGCCGGTGCCGAGTGGTCTCCTCGCGCCGATCGCCGGAGTGTTCCAGGACCTGCGCTCGGCGAAGCTCCGTTCCTCGCAGACCGAGTTCCTCACCTACGGCAGGGTGCTGGACACCACCAGGATGCGCACCGAGTTGGGTTTCGTGCCGCGGTACACGACCATGGAAACCCTGGATGACTTCGTGAAACGCAGCGGCGTGACGCCGGTGATCGGGACCGACGTCTGGCGGGCTCTGGAGCAGCGTGTCGTCTCGGCCGCACATCAACTCCAGTGAGTTGTGGATGAGATTGGTGCGAGGTGTGGCCGTCGACGTGCGCAACGTCGGTGCAACCTCTAGACTTGGTCGCCAGACCCACATCGCGCGCGGGGGAATCACTCCACCGCGGGCGACGGGTGAGACTTCGGGAACATGCTGACGATCACACGGGGAGATCGCGGGTCGTTCCCGGGTTCTCGTTTCATGTCATCGACGACGCAGCGTTACGTCTGCCGGCCTGGGGGGATGGCTTGTGACGGAACGACGGCCAGTAGTTCAGGCACCCCGGTTCAGACGTCGAGCGGGGGGTTCACCGACACGGACGATCCACGGGACAAGAACAAGGGGTGAGCGCCTTGCCAGGTAGCGGAGCGACGGATGCACGTACCGCCAAGGTCATACAGCTCTACGCGTCACCGTCGGGTCCGGACGCCTCTGCGGATCGCCGCGGTGCACGTGATTCGGGGCGCCGTCGACATCCGAGCCAGCAGGTTCCGGGACAGCGCACGAATACCGGTGTCATGCAAGGTGATTCGATGCTCGGCCATCCCAACACCGATGGATTCGGCCGCTCGCCCGCGCGGGTGACCCCGATCAGCAACGAGATCGCGCTGTCGGATGAGGCGCTCGGTGTCGAGCACCGCGGCCCGTCCAAGTCGAGCCCGCTGTTCAGTCTCGGGGGCATCCGGAACGCCGTCGCCGACACCCTGACCTCCACCGCGGGTTTCATCCGCGAACGGATGGCGGGCGAGTACGAGGTCGACGAGTTCGGATTCGACCCCCATTTCACCGAATCGGTGTGGTTTCCGGCGCTCCGCCAGGTCTACGAGAAGTGGTTCCGCGTCGAGGTCACCGGTATCGAGAATCTGCCCCTCGAGGGCGGTGCGCTGCTCGTTGCCAACCACGCCGGCACCATTCCGGTCGACGCGATCATCACCTCGCTGGCCGTCCGCGACAACCATCCCGACAATCGGTATCTACGTGTCCTCGCCGCCGACATGGCCTTCGACTCACCGGGCATCAGCGAGGTCGCGCGGCGTATCGGCGCGACGCTCGCCTGCAACAACGACGCCGACCGACTCCTGCGCGCCGGTGAACTCACCGCCGTATGGCCGGAAGGGTTCAAGGGCATCGGCAAGCTCTACAAGGACCGGTACAAGCTGCAACGGTTCGGCCGGGGCGGCTTCGTGACGACCGCGCTGCGCAACGCGGCGCCGATCATCCCGGTGTCGATCGTGGGCTCGGAGGAGATCTATCCGATGCTCGCCGACCTCAAGCCGCTCGCCAAGGTGCTCGGCCTGCCGTACTTCCCGATCACGCCACTGTTCCCGTGGCTCGGGCCCCTGGGCATGGTGCCGTTGCCGTCGAAGTGGCACATCCACTTCGGCCGCCCGATCGAGACCGGTTCCTACGACGAGTCGTCGGCGGACGACCCGATGGTGGTCTTCGACCTCACCGACCATGTACGCGAAGAGATTCAGCAGACCCTGTTCCGGATGCTGAGCCGCCGCGGAAGTGTCTACTTCGGCTGACCCCGCATTTCGGCTGACCCCGCATTTCAGCTGACGCAGCGCCCGTCGGCTGCTACCCATTGAGGCATGCGTGCAGTCGTGTGTCGAGCCGGTGAGCTGACCGTCCAGGACGTCCCCACCCCCGTACCGGAAACCGGGCAGGTTCTCCTGCGTGTTCTGCGGGCGGGCATCTGCGGTTCCGACCTCCACGCCCGCGTGCACTGCGATGCGACCGCCGATGTGTCCGGCGAGGTCGGTTACGACGCGTTCATGCGGTCCGACCAGTCGGTCGTCATGGGTCACGAGTTCGCCGGCGAGGTGGTGTCCTACGGTCCCGGATGCCGCAAGCTGTGGGCGCCGGGGACGCCGGTGGTGGCGGTGCCGATGATCCGCCACGGCGACGAGGCGCACCTGACCGGCCTGACGGCGTCGGCCCCGGGCGCCTACGCGCAGTTCGTGCTGGTGTCGGAGGACATGACCTTCGAGATCCCCGACGGGCTGTCGGTCGACCACGCCGCCCTCACCGAACCCCTTTCCGTCGCCCATCACGCGGTCCGACGCGGCGAGGTCGGCCGGCGCGATGTCGCCGTGGTGATCGGGTGCGGGCCCATCGGCCTCGCGGTCATCGCCATGCTCAAGGCGTCGGGCGTGCGCACCGTGATCGCGAGCGACCTGTCCGAGGGACGCCGGGCGCTGGCCGGCCGCGTCGGCGCCGACATCGTCGTCGACCCGGCCGTGGAGTCGCCGTTCGACCGGTGTGCGCAGGAGGGGAAATACGTCACCGCCGCGCAGGACCTGCTCGGCACCGCATTCGATGCCATGCACACCCTGCGTCGAATTCCGTTGGCCCCGTGGAACTCCCTGTTCCGGATCGCCGATCGGCTCGGCGCGACGCCGAAGGGGCCGGTGATCTTCGAATGCGTGGGCACCCCCGGCATGATCGAGCACATCGTGTCCAACGCCCCGTTCCGCTCACGTGTCGTCGTGGTCGGTGTGTGCATGGAACCGGACACGTTCCGCCCGGCGATGGCGCTCAACAAGGAGATCGAACTGCGATTCGTGTTCGTCTACGACCCGGCCGAATTCCACGAGACGCTGCAGATGATCGCCGCGGGCAAGGTCGACGTCGCGCCGATGATCACTGCGACGGTCGGACTCGAAGGGGTCGCGCCGGCGTTCGATGCGCTCGGGTCGGCCGCCCACCACGCGAAGGTGCTGATCGACCCGATGAGTGAGGTCGCCTCGCTCTGAACAGGATCAGGTCGCGAGGTCGAGGGCGGCGCGGACGATCGAATCGGCGTCGATGCCGTGGAGGCGATACACGTCCTCGAGCGAGCCGACCTGACCGAACCGGCTGACCCCGAGCGCCGCACCCGGCACGTTGTTGATGCCGGTCAGGAAGGCGAGGGTGTGCGGATGTCCGTCGAGGACGGTGACCATCGGTGCCGCGCGCCCGGGCGGGAACACCTGGTCGAGAATCCACGACGCGGCCTCGGCGAGCCCGCGTCGGGCCTGTAGCGCCTCGAAGATCAGTCCGGGGCTCGTCACGCAGACGACGTCGGCGGCGACGCCCTGATCCGCCAGGCGGTCGGCGGCGGCCAGTGTCTCCGTGCTGACCGCACCCATCCCGACCAGCGTGACCTGCGGGGATTCGCTGCGACGCAACAGGTATCCGCCGGCCACCACCTGACGGCGGCGGCGTTCACGGGCGGCCGGGTCGTCGGGGACCGCGGCGAGTCGCTGGTCGACCGGCCGCGTCGACAGCCGCAGGTACGACGAGGTCCCGTCGGGGCGTCCGAGCCGGCCGATGCACGCCAGCAGCGTCCACTCGACGTCGATCGCGAAGGCAGGTTCGTAGCTGACGCACCCGGGTTGTTCCAGGCCGATCGACGGTGTCGTGATCGATTGGTGCGCTCCGCCTTCCGCTGCCAGCGTGACGCCGGACGGGGTACCCACCAGGATCGACTGGCCGCCGGCGTAGATGCCGTAGGACCACGGCTCGAGTGTGCGCTCCACGAACGGGTCGTAGAGCACGCCGATCGGGAACAGCGGTTCGCCCCAACGACTCCAGGTGGCGCCGAGCTCGCCGATCAGTCCGGCCAGGTTCGTCTCGGCGATACCGAGTTCCATGTGCTGGCCGGTCGGTCGTTCCCGCCAGTGCATGATCGTCTCCGCGTCGTCGGCGAACCAGTCGCGGCGTTCGTTCGGCGACCACACCCCGACCTTGTTCAGCCAGCCGGCGAGATTGGTCGTCGAGCTGACGTCGGGGCTCACGGTGACGACCCGGGCGGAGGCCTCGGGAGCCTCCCGGGACAGGGCGAGGAGCGTACGGCCCAGTGCGGCTTGCGTTGTCGACGTTCCCGACGGTGTCTTCCCGGTGTCGGTCGGGACCGCGGGCGGTGCCGTGGGCGCGACGGGTTCGCGCCGAAGTCGCTCGGCCGTCGCGGCACACAGCCGGCCCTCGTCGGTGTCCTCGTCGAACCGTCCCCACGGATGGCTCGGGTCGAGCCCAAGCGACGCCGCCAGCTCGTCGTACTGTTCGACGGTGAGCAGCGACGAGTGGTTCTGCGGGTGGCCCTCGATCGGCAGTCCGTTGCCCTTGATGGTGTAGGCGAGGATGACCGTCGGACGGGTGTCGTCGATCTGCTCGTAGGCGCCGACCAGGGCGTCGAGGTCGTGGCCACCGAGGTTGCGGATGGCCTCGAGGAGGGTCTCGTCGTCGACCTCGGCGATGAGCGCGGCGACGGCGTCCGAGTCGGGACCCGATCCCGGCAGGCGTTCGCGGACCTCGCCGGCGTCGCACCGCAGCAGGCGTTGATATTCGGGGTTGGGCATGTCGAGGATGCGCGAACGCAGCGCGGACCCGCCCGTCCGCGCGAACAGATCCTCCAGCAGCCGGCCGAACTTCACCATGATCACCTGCCACCCGGCGGCGGCGAACATGGCCTCCAGGCGTCCGGCGGCGATGTTGGGGACGACCCGGTCCAGGGACTGCCGGTTGAGGTCGACGATCCAGACGATCTCGCCGAGCTCGGCCACGGAGGGGTCGAGGATCGCCTCCCAGACCGCGCCCTCGTCCAGTTCGGCGTCGCCGACGAGCGAGTACTGCCGGGCGAGCACCGTGGGCGAACGCCGGTCGGCGGCAACCGCATCGGGGCCGCCGACCGTCGTGTCGAGATAGCGGCGTGCCACCGCACCCCAGATGGGCGCGGTCGCACCGATTCCCACCGACCCGGTCGAATAGTCCACCGCGTCGGGGTCTTTCGTGCGGCTCGGATACGACTGGAGTCCGCCGAACTGCCGCAGCGTCGTCAGATACGACTCGTCGAGACCGCCGAGCAGGTAGTTGATGCCGTGCAGGACCGGTGACGCATGGGGTTTGACCGAGACCCGATCACCCGGCCGCAGTTGCGAGAACCACAGCGACGTCATGATCGACACCATCGAGGCGCACGACGCCTGGTGCCCGCCGACCTTCAGGCCCGACGGGTTCGGCCGAACCCGGTTGGCGTGGTGGATCATCGACGTCGACAGCCAGAGCACGCGCTGCTCGATCGTGCGCAGCGGATCGGGTGTGGCGGTCGCGCCTGCTCCGGGTCCGGGATCGGTGAGGGTCTCGTCCGTCATGGTGGTCCTCTCCGGGATGGGGTCTCTCCGGGCGGTCACCGACGTCGCGACGAGGCGCCGGGGTCAGCGGTGTCGTAGGAGCCGTGCGGCGGCCGCGGCACCGCCGCCGGCGGCGCCCAGCACGATGGCGGTACCGGCACCGTACTTCGCCGCCTTGCGCGCTGTCCGGAAGTCGTACATCTCCCATCCGCGGACCTTGGCGACGTCGCGCAGGTCGGTGTCGGGGTTGATGGCGACGGCCTTGCCCACGAGCGACAGCATCGGGACGTCGTTGTGCGAATCCGAGTACGCGGTACAGCGTTTGAGGTTGAGGCCCTCACGGATGGCGAGTGCGCGCACCGCGTGGGCCTTGCCGGGCCCGTGCAGGATGTCGCCGACGAGACGCCCGGTGAACACGCCGTCGACGCTTTCGGCGACCGTGCCCAACGCACCCGTGAGTCCGAGACGGTCGGCGATGGTCTGCGCGAGTTCGACCGGCGTCGCGGTCACCAGCCACACCTGCTGACCGGCGTCGAGGTGGCGTTGCGCGAGAGCGCGCGTGCCCGGCCAGATCTTGTCCGCGATGTAGTCGTCGAAGATCTCCTCGCCGAGTTCGGCGAGCTCCGAGGTCTGGCGTCCGGCGATGAACGAGAGCGCCTTCTCCCTGCCCTCGGCGACGTCGCGGGCGTTTTCCTTGCCGGTGATCCGGAACTTGGCCTGGGTCCACGCGAAATCCATGATGTCGCCGTAGGTGAAGTACTTGCGGGCGGCGAGGCCTCGAGCGAAGTGCACGATCGACGCGCCCTGGACGAGGGTGTTGTCGACGTCGAAGAAGGCGGCCGCGGTCAGATCGCGCGGGGGTTCGCCGGGCTCGATGTCGGACGGTTCGCGCAGCCGGAGCGAGTCGACGGCGGCTTTCGCGCTCGCCTCGCCGGCGAGGGTCTGACGGAGTTCGTGGGCGGTCTGGCGGAAACGGCCGGTCGCCGCGCTGGCCCGCTGGGAGATCCACGTGGTGACCCGGTGGGTCTCGTCGTCGGCGGCGATGTCGTGGAGTTCGGCGTCCTCGTCGAAGTCGTCGTCGAACTCGATGCGTGCTGCCTGCGACTCCCAGTCGTCGCCGGTGTCGAGCGGGGTGGCGCCGGAGTCGGCCGGTGCGGAGCTTCGCGCCGCGGGGGTTTCGGGACTGGATGCGCCGGGCACAGGGGTGTCGGACGAGTTGTCGGGTCGTTCGTCTCCCGGGCCCGGGGTGTTGCCCACTGCCCACCTCCCACGTCGCGTCTGGCGCCAGCACTGCCTGCGCGGTCCAGCCTAGCGGCCACCCACGACGATCAGCGTCGCCGCGGGGCCGTTGCGGCGCGCCCGGGCCGTGGTTCTCGTCACCGGGCCGGGGTCGCGTCGGCGGGGGAGCGGAGCGCTGCGAGTATGGACCTCATGACCGTGGAACTGCTGACCCGTGAGGGATGCCAGATGTGCGCGACCGCCCGTCGTGACCTGACGCGGATCTGTGGCGAGCTGGGGGTGGAGTTCACCGAGGTCGACGTCGACCGGGCCGCGGCCGACGGCCGTCCCGAGATCCGTGCGGAGTTCGGGGACCGGCTGCCGGTGGTGTTGCTCGAGGGTGACGAGCACAGCTACTGGGAGGTCGACGAGCCCCGGCTGCGTGCCGACCTCACGCGTCAGGGCTGAACCGGCGGTCCGGCCCCGATCCGCCATCGCGGAGAAACGGTGGTGCTTAACACAGCTCCGCGAATCATGAGGGTCCATGTGAAGAGATTCACAGAGGGTTATATCCTCGATGGATCGTGCTGTGCGTAGGGGAGTGGAGGTGAGCGTGGGCGCCGATCGTCAGAAGTCCGGCGACGCCGACCCTCCCGCGTCTGCGCTGCCGCCGCCCGCCGCCACGGTGGCCACCGACATCCCGGCTCCCACAGTGGCCCGGCTGGCCACATATCTGCACGTCCTGCGCTCTTTCAGCCAGCGCGGCGTCCTGGTGGCCTCCAGCGGCGAACTGGCCACCGCGGCCGGGGTGAACCCCGCCATCCTCCGCAAGGACCTCTCCTATGTCGCCGCGAACGGCGTCCGCGGCGTCGGATATGACGTCGGTCGTCTCACCGCGCGCATCTCGATGACCTTGCACACCGACAGCATCCACACGGTCGCACTGGCCGGGGCCGGCCAGCTCGGACGCGCTCTGCTCGCCCACACCGGCTTCGGTCGCGGCTTCCGGGTGGCCGCGATGTTCGACGCCGATCCGGCTCTCACGGGCACATCGCTGGAGGTCGGCGGCCCGCGGATCGCCCCGCTCACCGACATCGCGGCGGTCTGCGCCGAGGTCGAGCCCGCGGTGGAGATCGGGGTCGTGGCCACCGCCGACGACGACGCCCGGCCGGCCTTCGACGCCTTCGTCGGGGCAGGTGTGCGGCAAGTGCTCAACGTCACCCCGGTGGCGCTGACGACGGAGGCGGATGTCGTCGTCAGACAAGTTGATCTAGCCTTGGAGCTACAGGTGTTGACGTTCCAGGCCTCTCGTGGCAGTGCACAGGCCCCACGGAACGACCTCAAGATCTCCTCACGCAGCGACGTCGGTGCGCCTCGCGAGGTGAAGGCGGCCGACGGACGCCACGGAAAAGCAATGGGTGAAGAAACGGTGACAGCGTGAGTGTTCTGTTGTTCGGGGTGTCGCACCGCAGTGCGCCCGTCGAGGTGCTGGAGAGGTTGACGGTCTCCGACCACGACCGTCCGAAGCTGGTCGACGAGTTGCTGTCGTCACGGGCGATCTCCGAGGCCATGGTCGTCTCGACATGCAATCGCGTCGAGATCTACGCGGTCGTCGACGCCTTCCACCCGGCCCTCGAGGCGGTCGGCGAGGTTCTCGGCGACCACTCCGGCATGACCGTCAACGAGATGACCCGGCACGCCTACGTGCGCTACTCCGAGGCCGCCGTCGAACATCTCTTCACCGTCGCCGCCGGTCTCGACTCGCTCGTCGTCGGCGAGCAGCAGATCCTCGGCCAGATCCGCAACGCCTACCTGAGCGCGGACGCCAACGACTCGGCCGGCCGCGTCCTGCACGAGCTCGCGCAGCAGGCATTGCGCGTGGGCAAGCGGGTGCACACCGAGACCGGCATCGACCGTGCCGGCGCATCGGTCGTGTCCGTGGCCCTGCACCGCGCCAAGTCCCTCCTCACCGACCCCGCGACCGGGGCGCACCGGCTGCGCACCGCGGTGGTGGTCGGCGCCGGCGCCATGGGTGGCCTCGCGACCGCCCAGCTGGCCCGTGAGGGCGTCACGGAGATGTCCGTGGTCAACCGCACGGTCGAGAACGCCCGCCACCTGGCCGACAACATCGCCGCCAACCACGGGATCACCGTGCACGGGGTGGGACTCGACGACCTGCCGGCCGCGATGGCCGCCGCCGACGTCGTGGTCAGCTGTACCGGCTCGATCGGCTCCGTGGTGAGCGTGGGTGCGGTGCATTCGGCTCTCGCCGAGCGAAACCGCAACGGCGAGTCGACCCCGATGGTCATCTGCGACCTCGGACTCCCGCGGAACGTCGATCCGGCCGCGGCCCGCCTGCCCGGCGTGCACGTCGTCGACATCGAGGGTCTGCGCGGCCACTCCGAGACCCAGGCCGCGGAGAACGACACCCTCGCGGCCCGGTCCATCGTCGCCGCCGAGCTCGCCGACTACCTGACCCACCAGCGCCAGGCCGAGGTCACCCCGACCGTCGCCGCTCTCCGCCAGCGCGCCGCCGATGTCGTCGAAGCCGAGATCCTGCGCCTCGAGACCCGGCTCCCGGACCTCGAGAACAACCAGCGCGACGAGGTCGCCAAGACCGTCCGCCGCGTCGTCGACAAGCTGTTGCACGCACCGACGGTGCGGGTGAAGCAGCTGGCGTCGACGCCCAACGGCGATCACTACGCGGAGGCCCTGCGCGAATTGTTCGAGCTCAAACCAGGTGCGGCCGAGTCGGTTTCGGCGCCCGATCGACTGGGGACCACCGACTCGACCGGCGAGCAGGGTGACCGATGAGTGAAACCCGGACCGCGCCGATCCGTATCGGTACGCGGGGTTCGCTACTGGCCACCACCCAATCCCAGACGATCGCCGATGCACTCACCGCCGCCGGCCACCCGGCCGAACTGGTGATCATCAAGACCGCCGGTGACGCATCGGCCGCACCGGTCGCCGAGATCGGCGTCGGCGTCTTCACCACCGCCATCCGCGTCGCGCTCCGCGACGACGAGGTCGACGTCGCCGTGCACTCCTACAAGGATCTGCCCACGGCCCCCGAGGACGACCTGACGATCGCGGCCGTCCCGACCCGCGTGGACCCGCGAGACGCGCTGGTCAGCCGGGACGATCTAGTGCTCGGGGAATTGCCGCCGGGATCGGTGATCGGCACCTCGGCCCCCCGGCGGGCGGCACAGCTTAAGGCATTGGGTCTCGGTTTGGAAATCCGCCCCCTAAGAGGCAACCTAGATTCTCGGTTGGGCAAAGTCGCCAGCGGCGAACTCGACGCAGTCGTGGTCGCCCGCGCCGGCCTCGTGCGGATCGGACGGACCGAAGTGGTCTCCGAAGCGCTCGATCCGGTCGTCATGCTGCCGGCTCCGGCGCAGGGTGCTCTCGCTGTGGAGTGCCGCTCAGACGATGCCGAACTGGTGAGAATACTCGCCGAGTTGGACGACAAGTCCACCCGGGCGGCCATCGATGCCGAGCGGGCAGTACTCGCGGCCCTGGAGGCCGGGTGTACTGCGCCGGTCGGAGCGATCGCCGAGGTGGTCGAATCGATCGACGAGGACGGGCGCATCTTCGCCGAACTGTCGCTTCGTGCGGCGGTGGCGGCCGAGGACGGATCCGATGTGATCCGCGCTTCGGCGGTGGGTCCGGTCGATCGTGCCGTCCAACTTGGTAAAGATCTTGCCGCCGAACTGCTGGAGCTGGGAGCGGGCGAACTCGTCAACTCTCCCTAGCAGAGAAAGAACTGCAGCCCTCGACGCGAGGGCAGGAGAGTGCGAACCCATGAGCCGTACGAAGAAGGCAAATCCCGGACGGATCCTGTTCGTGGGGTCGGGTCCAGGTGACCCAGACCTGCTCACCGTGCGGGCACGCACCGTGATCATCAACGCGACCACGGCCTACATCGATCCCGATGTCCCGGCCGCCGTGGTGTCGCTGATCGGCAGCGCGCACCGCGAAGAACCCGCACCGAACACCCGCCGGTCGACCAAGAAGGCCGACAAGACGGCGGAAGACAAAGCCGACGGCACCGATGCGGCGGACACCGCGGCCGCCGCGGATGCATCCGCGGCGGAGGCGGACAAGGCCGACGAGGAGTCGGTGGTGCGCCCGGCGCTCGGTGACCCGACCGAGGTCGCCAAGACCCTCGTGGCCGCCGCCCGCAACGGGGACGACGTGGTCCGCGTCGTCGCCGGTGATCCGCTCACCACCGACTCGGTGCTCGCCGAGGTCAACGCCGTGGCGCGTCACTCGGTCACCTTCGAGGTGCTGCCGGGCCTGCCCGCCGCCTCGGTCGTACCGAGTTACGCCGGCATGCCGCTGGGTTCGACGCACACCGAGGCCGACGTGCGCGGTGAGGTCGACTGGGCCGCCCTGGCCGCGGCGCCCGGCCCGCTGGTCCTGCACGCCACGTCCGGCCACCTGGCCGAGACGGCCAGCGCGCTGACCGAGCACGGGATGGCGCCGCAGACCCCGGCGGCGATCACCATCAACGGCACCACGTGTGCACAGCGCACCATCGAGGCCACTCTCGCGACACTGAACGAGCAGGGCAACGCCCTGACCGGCCCGCTGGTCGTGACCGTCGGCAAGGTCGTGGGTTCCCGCAGCAGGCTCTCCTGGTGGGAGTCGCGGTCGCTCTACGGCTGGACCGTGCTGGTGCCGCGTACCAAGGACCAGGCCGGCGACATGAGCGACCGCCTCGTCAGTCACGGCGCGATCCCCAAGGAAGTGCCCACGATCGCCGTCGAGCCCCCGCGCAGTCCGGCGCAGATGGAGCGCGCGGTCAAGGGACTCGTCGACGGCCGCTACCAGTGGGTGGTGTTCACCTCCACCAATTCGGTCCGCGCCGTGTGGGAGAAGTTCGCCGAGTTCGGTCTCGACGCCCGCGCCTTCTCCGGCGTCAAGATCGCCTGTGTCGGCGAGGCCACCGCGGACAAGGTGCGGTCGTTCGGCATCAACCCCGAACTCGTGCCGTCGGGTGAGCAGAGCTCGCTGGGTCTGCTCGACGAGTTCCCGCCGTACGACGACGTCTTCGACCCGGTGAACCGAATCCTGCTGCCGCGGGCCGACATCGCCACCGAGACCCTCTCCGAGGGACTGCGTGACCGCGGCTGGGAGATCGACGACGTGACGGCGTACCGCACGGTGCGCGCCGCGCCGCCGCCCGCCGAGACCCGCGAGATGATCAAGACCGGCGGCTTCGACGCGGTCTGCTTCACCTCGAGCTCGACGGTCCGCAACCTCGTCGGCATCGCCGGAAAGCCGCACGCCCGCACCATCGTTGCGTGCATCGGTCCCAAGACCGCCGAGACCGCAACGGAATTCGGTCTGCGCGTGGACGTGCAGCCGGAGAACGCGTCGGTTCTCGAACTGGTCGACGCGCTCGCCGAGCACGCCGCCCGGCTCCGCGCCGAGGGCGCACTGCCCCCGCCGCGCAAGAAGTCCCGTCGATCGCGTTCGTGAGCCGGGTGCATCGATGGCACCGCTGATCCGGCCCCGCCGGCTGCGCACCACACCGGCGATGCGTCGGCTGGTCGCCGAGACCACCCTCGCACCACGGCAACTCGTGTTGCCGATGTTCGTCGCCGACGGCATCGACGAGCCGAAGCCGATCTCGTCGATGCCCGGCGTCGTCCAGCACACTCTTGCCTCGCTGCGCACTGCCGCGGCCGAGGCCGTCGAGGCCGGTGTCGGCGGGCTGATGCTGTTCGGCGTGCCGCGTGCGGAGGACAAGGATGCGACGGGCTCGGGTGCCGATGCGGACGACGGAATCCTCAACCGTGCCCTGCGCGCGCTGACCGACGACCTCGGTGACTCGACGGTTCTCATGGCCGACACCTGTCTCGACGAGTTCACCGATCACGGGCACTGCGGTGTCCTCGACGGTCGCGGGCGCGTCGACAACGACGTGACCCTCGACCGCTACGTGTCGATGTCGCTGGCACAGGCCCGCGCCGGTGCCCGGCTCCTGGGGCCGAGCGGGATGATGGACGGCCAGGTCGCCGTCATCCGCGAGGCACTCGACGCCGAGGGCTTCACCGACACCGGAATCCTGGCCTACTCGGCCAAGTACGCGTCGGCCTTCTACGGTCCGTTCCGCGAGGCGGTCGGCTCCTCGTTGCAGGGGGACCGGCGGACCTACCAGCAGGACGCGGCCAACCGGATCGAGTCGTTGCGGGAGGTGCGCCTCGACCTCGAGGAGGGCGCCGACATGGTGATGGTCAAGCCCGCGATGAGCTACCTCGACATCGTGCGCGACGTCGCCGAGATGAGCGACGTCCCCGTCGCCGCATATCAGATCAGCGGTGAGTACGCGATGATCACGGCCGCCGCCGAGCGGGGCTGGATCGACCGCGACGCCGCGATCATGGAATCGCTGACCTCGATCCGTCGTGCCGGCGCGTCGGTCATCCTGACCTACTGGGCCACCGAGGTCGCGAACCGGCTCTCCTGAGCTGACCGCGGCGGCCTCCGGGACGCGTGCACGGGACCGGGGTCGCCTCCGATTAGGCTGGTGCCATGTCCGCACCGTTCGACCCGATGCGCGCCTCGTCAGAGCCCGACGCAGACCTGCGCCCGACGATCCCGGATTCGATCTCGATCGCCGTCGAACTGTGGGTGGTGGTCGTCGTCGGACAGATCGTCGCGCTGTTCGCCCAGACCGGCACCTTCGTCGACCTCGTCCGCGACCAGATCCGCGCCAACCCGCAACAGGGTGTCTCCGCGGACCAGCTGCAGTTCATGACGTCATCGGGTTTCGTCGTCGGCGTCCTCGTCGCGATGTCGGTCTTCCTGACCGCGATCACCGCGCTGGTCGTGTGGTTCACGCGCAAGGGCTACAACTGGGCGCGCATCGTGCTGGGTGCGATGGGCGTCTATATCGTCGTCAACCTGGTCTTCTCGCTCTTCGGCGACCTCGAACCGGCGTGGGCGATGGTGCCGTTGGTCATCAGCGGCGTCGCCGCGCTCGGCGCGACGGTGCTGTTGATGCGTGGTGACTCCGAGAAGTACTGCCGGCGTATGGCCGAGGAGCGCAAGCCGCGGCCCGTGCCGCCCGCCGCGGCGCCGTACCCGTACGGACAGAACCCGTATGGCCAGAATCCGTACGGCCAGAATCCGTATGGCAGCAATCCGTATCCGTCACCCCACGAGCCGACACCGAACCCGTACGGGTCTGCGTCAGAGCCGGGGACGCAGTCCGCGGGCACACCGTATGGTGACAATTCACCCGGCGACGCGGCTCGCGGTGGAACACCCGACCTCCGCAAACCCGAGACCCCCGACCCCGACAGCGAAGGACCGAAGAAGCAGTGACAAGTCCCGACCCGGCGCAGCGTCCGAAACTCGTCGTCTGGGCCTACCGGTGCTGGGTGGTGTCGGGAGCGCTCCTGGCCGTCCTCGGTGTCCTCGTGGTGATCCTGTCCGCGATCGACGACTCCGGGTCGATGTCTTCGGCGACGCTCGGCGTCCTCGTCCTGATCGTCGGCGTCGCCTACATCCTGCTCGGCAGCAAGGCCTTCACCGGTGACGCGCGCTGGCGGTCGTCGCTGTCGGCCCTGACACTCGTCGTCGTCGCGATGCTGCTGTTCCTCAGTGTCGGTCTCGGATCGCCGGTGTTCGCCCTGGCGTTGCTGGCGGCCATCATCGGCCTGTTCGGCTCGCTGCTGGCCTACCGGCCGGACTCGGAGACCTGGTACACCGGCAAGGCCCCCGAACCCAAGAAGCAGCGCACGCCGCGCAAGAAGAAGCCGTGACCGACGAGACCCCCGACCCAGCCGACGGGGTCGATCCGGTCGAACCCGAACCGGCTGCACCCCAACCGGAAGTGGACCCGGGCGAGGTTCTCTTCTACGAACCCGGCGGCAGCAGGTGGGTGGTCCTCATCGGGCCGGTGCTCGTCCTCGCCGTCCTGATCATGGAGATCGCCGGGCCCGGGCAGGTGCACTGGCCGGTCCTGATCATCTTCCTGGTGATCCTGTTCGGCTTTTCGCTCGTCCAGGTGACCGCGGCACGACGCCACGTCAGCGTCGAACTCACCGAGACGACGCTGCGTCAGGGCGCGGTGACGACGCCGCTCGCCGACATCGAGAAGATCTACCCGGCCAACAACTCCCCGACACCCGAAGACTGGGAGAGCGCTCCGGCGCTCGGCGAACTCCACGGCGTGCCGCGGCGTCGTAAGGGGGTGGGGGTGCGGCTCACCTCCGGCAATCTGGCCCAGGCATGGGCCCGCGACGTCGAGGTGTTCCGCAGTGAACTCACGCAGGCGCACGCCGCCGTACGGATGGGACTACCGCCCTCCACCAGGAAGAGCAAGTCCACCGAGAGCGACGAATCCCGGAAGACCGATCCGGAAGAACCCGAGAAGAAGGATCAGGACACCACCGAGTGACGGCCCTTGCGGCTGTCGCGGTAGGCGCGCCGGCGCAGGTCGCCCAGCCACGACGGCGCGAACTCGACCCCGTCGGGACGATGCAGGATCGGATCGAAGTCGATGTCGAGCCCGGTCAGGACGTGGTCGAGTTCGATCCGGGCCAGGGGTACGAACCGTTTGAACCCGGCTTCGAGGATGATGACGACCGGTTTCTTGGTGCGCAGGCAGGCGGCGAGATCCTCGACATTCAGACCCGACGGCCCGGTCGGCTCGATGATGCGGGCACGAATCCAGTAGAGCTCGCCGTCGTAGCGATAGGGAGTCAGGCTCGAGACGGCGGTGGGGGCCCAGTGCGTGGCCGGCAGCGGCACCGGTAGACGACCCGACAGCGGTGCGGGGCCGGCCAGCAGCAGATCCCAGGCACCGGACGCGGTGTCGCCGGTGACGGTCGGGGTCGGGGCGTCGGCGGGGGCGTTCGTCGGGGCCACGGCGGGGAACCGCACGGCCACACCGACGATGTCGGGCAGACCGCCAGGGGTGCCGATCCCCTTCGACAGGCGGACCGTCACCGGGCCGGAACGGAACGGCAGCGGGTGGTCGCCGGACACCGACGCCCGGCCGCCGCACAGCAGGCCGTCCGGATGGAACACGCGGGCGTGCCGCAGAGCGCCGAGCCAGCGGAACGGCGTGGTGATGAGGTCGGGCAGGTCAGGCATGGCACCTCCGTAGATGAAGCGGCGGGTCTCCCATGGCGCCATCGTAGGTCGCGTAGAGCTTCGGATCCGGCGGCGGACCGGATTGGCGGTCGCCGAGCGGTTGCGGATCGGCGAGGAACTTGAACTCGTGCTTCCCGTCGGGGTAGGACCACTGGCCCAGCCGCCCTTGTCGGCGTCCGCGCCGTCCGAGAGGTGCTCGATGCAGCACGTGGCCACATCCCTGGACGCGTCGCAGCGGGTGGTTTCACAGCGGCGTCGAGGCAGTAGTGCCCGAGTTGTGCTCTTTCCAAACACGAGCGCACACAAGACTGCGCCCGGCCTGAGGGATACAGGCCGGGCACAGTGTCAGATGAATTACCGGTCGGGTCAGCCGTTCACGAGCATCGGTGCGCGGAGAAGTTCCTCGGGGACACCGAAGGCGTCGACCAGCGACCGTGCGTGCGGGCGCAGTTCCTGGCACAGCTCGTTCACGCCGCGCCGGACCGCCTTCGCGCGCTCCACCGAGATGTGCCGGTGCATCATGAACCACGACAGGTCGGCTTCGAGGGCGGAGTACACGAACAGGTCGCACACCTTGCCCAACAGTTCTGCGGCGGAACGGGAATCGCAGTTCTCGATCGCCTCGACGAAGGCCTCGAGCACCACGCGCTCGATGTGGGCGTGCCCGACCTTCAGCAGGTGGTCCTGCGCGTTGTTGAAGACGTCGAAGGCGTCGTTGTCGTCGTCGAGGGCTCGGCGCAGACGCTGCGCACACGTGCGGACGAGGTGGTCCTCACGGTTGCGGAACAGCCGGATCTGCGTGCTCCGGTCGGTGAGTGCCGACTTCTCGGTGTCCTCGTCGGAACTGTCGAGCAGTGTCTGCACCACCTGGCGGACGGCGGTCTTCTCGGCCACCACGTCGCGCGCCATCCCGGCGATGAAGCGGACCCAGCCGCCCGCCGAAAGACCTTGCACATCATCGGAATACGACGAGAGGAGTTCCTTGGCGATGAGCTGCATCATGATCGTGTTGTCGCCCTCGAAGGTGGTGAACACGTCGATGTCGCCGCGGATGATCGAGAGCTGGTTCTCGTCCAGGTATCCCGCGCCGCCGCAGGCCTCACGACTGACGTTGATCGAATGCGAGGCATGCCAGGTCGCGTAGGCCTTGAGGCCCGCGCCTGTCCCTCCAGCTGGCGCTGGCGTCCGGCGTCGGAGTCGTCGGGTGCCACCGATTGGACGTCGTGCAGTTCGGCGACGATCTCGTTCTGGGCGAAGGCGATCGCGTAGGACTTGGCGATGAGCGGCAACAACTTTCGCTGGTGGCCGAGGTAGTCCAGAACGGTGATCTCGTCGGTGGCCTCCGGCGCCTCGAACTGCTTGCGGATCAGGCCGTACCGGGTTGCGAGTGTCAGCGCTTTGCGACCGGCGGCACCCGCGGTCGCGGCCACGCTCACGCGTCCGCGGATCAGCGTGCCGAGCATGGTGAAGAAGCGACGGTTGATGTTCTCGATCGGCGAGCTGTAGCTGCCGTCCTCGGCGACGTCGGCGTAGCGGTTGAGGAGGTTCTCCGCCGGTATGCGCACGTTGTCGAACATGATGCGACCGTTGTCGACGCCGTCGAGACCGCCCTTGTAGCCGCAGTCGCTGGTGGTGACGCCGGGTAGGTCGTTGCCGTCCTCGTCGCGGATCGGTACGACGAAGCAGTGCACGCCTCGACCCTCCGGCTCCTCGCCGGGTCCGCCGGTGATGAGCTGGGCGAAGACCGCGGCGAACCGGGCGTGCTCGGCCGCCCCGCCGATGTAGTCCTTGCGCGACGACGGGGTGGGGGAGTGGATCACGAACTCGCGGGCGTCGCGGTCGTAGGTGGCGGTGGTCTCGATGGCCTGCACGTTGGAGCCGTGCCCGGTTTCGGTCATCGCGAAGCAGCCCAGGACGTCCAGGTCGATGATGCCCGGCACGTACTTGTCGTGGTGGCGCTTGGTGCCGAGGTTCTCGACCGCACCACCGAACAGACCCCACTGCACGCCGGCCTTCACCATCAGCGACAGATCCGCGTAGCCGAGCATCTCGATCGCGGTGATCGAGGCGCCGATGTCGCCGGTGCCGCCGTGATCGGCGGCGAATCCGGCGGCGGCGAAACCCTGCGACGCCAGCTCGCGCATCACCTCGAGGGTGTGGGCGCGTGCCTCCTCCAGCGTGCAGGAGGGATCGGGGAGCAGGTCGGCGCGGTTGGAGTTCTCGCGGACGGTTTCCCTCGTGGCCCGCCACCGGCCGTCGAGGACGAACCGGAGGTTGTCGACGAGTAGCGCGCGCTCGTCGGCGGACAGGTCGTCGTCGGCGGAGACACCGGCCGGGGTGACCGGATCGTCGACGGTCGGTTCCTTGGCGATCGGGGTGCGCCCAGATGAGGTGGGACTCGACGGGGTGGGACTCTCGGTGGGAGTTGCCATGGAACCACCGTACGTAGTGCGCAGGCCTCCGTCCCACCTTTTGTGGTGCCCGCTACGGGCTCGGGGAGTGCACCAATCCGGTCACGGTGTCGGCGTCGAACCCCCACTTCGGAGGGTGCAGGCACTTCCATGTGATCAGTACCCTAGATCGCCGTCGCACGTATGGGCCGTCACAAACCCCACGGCCCTTCTCACACGGTCGCGAGAAAACGGAGGAATGATGTCGGTCTCCACCCCCGATGTGTCCGGGACTGGCGCAGCCCCGTCCCCCGATGTGTCTACAGGCCCGGGCCCCTCGACCACGGATTGGGGCGGCGCGAACCGCTCCGAGCTGAGCCCCCTGCGATTCCTGGAGCGTTCGGCGGCGGTCTTCCCCGACCGCGCGGCCATCATCTACGGGCAGCGTCGGCACACCTACGCGGAGTTCGCCGACCATGTTCAGCGGCTCGCCCGCGTGCTCTCCGCCAAGATCAAGCCCGGTGATCGCGTCGCCTACCTGGCCCCGAACATCCCGGAGATGCTGATCGCGCACTATGCGGTGCCGCTCGCCGGTGGCGTCCTCGTCGCCCTCAACTCGCGACTCGCCGGACCCGAGCTGGTCTACATCCTCGAGCACTCCGGGGCCAAGGCACTCTATTTCGACGCGGAGTTCCGCGACACCGTCGCCGCGATCATCGGGCAGGTGCCGGAGGTCGAGACGGTTGTCGAGATCGCCGATCCCGAGTTCGGGGTGACACCCGGTCCGGTTTCCGACGCCGGCATCGACGGGCTCGTCTCCTACGACGACCACCTGGCCTCCGCCGACGACCTCGATGCGACGCCGATCCCGTGGACGGTCGACGACGAGAACGCGATCATCTCGATCAACTACACCTCGGGAACCACCGGAAAGCCCAAGGGCGTCATGTACACCCACCGTGGCGCGTACCTGAACTCCTTCGGCGAGACCTTCCACAACCAGTTCACCGGTTCGTCGCGGTATCTGTGGACGCTGCCGATGTTCCACTGCAACGGGTGGTGCACGCCGTGGGCGGTGACCCACGCCGGTGCCACCCACGTCTGTCTGCGTGCCGTGCGCGCGGACGCGATCTGGGATGCCATCGACGATCTCGGTGTCACCCACATGTGCGGAGCGCCGACGGTCTGCACCACCATCGTCGGCTCGCCGCGGGCACATCGGCTGGACCGGCCGCTGCACATCACCACTGCCGGCGCGCCGCCGTCGCCGACCGTGATCGGCTCCCTCGAGGCGATCGGCGTGACCGTGGTCCACGTCTACGGCCTCACCGAGGTGTACGGCCCGTACACCATCTGCGAGTACCAAGATGCTTGGAGCGCACTGGAACCCGGCGATCGTGCGGCGAAGCTCTCCCGCCAGGGCGTGGGTATGGTGCAGGCCGAGACGGCCCGGGTGGTGGTCGCCGATCAGGTTCCGCTGGTCGACGTCCCGGCCGACGGCGAGACAATGGGCGAGATCGTGCTGCGCGGCAACAACGTGATGGCCGGATACTTCCGTGACGAGGACGAGACCCGAAAGGCGTTCGCGGGCGGCTGGTTTCACACCGGCGACCTCGGCGTCATGCACCCCGACGGCTACATCCAGCTCCGCGACCGCGCCAAGGACATCATCATCTCCGGCGGCGAGAACATCTCCACCATCGAGGTCGAGCAGGCCTTGGTGAGCCACGACGCCGTCGTCGACGTCGCGGTCATCGGTGTCGAGGACGAGAAGTGGGGCGAGCGCCCCCGCGCCTACGTCCTGCTGCACCCCGGGGCGACGCTGACCGGTGAGGAGCTCATCGAGCACGGCCGTCGCCTGCTCGCCGGTTACAAGGTGCCGCGCGACATCGTCTTCGCGCACGACCTGCCGCGCACCCCCACCGGCAAGGTCCTGAAAGGCGAGCTCCGTGCACAAGCCCGCGCCGAGTGACCCGGCGCCCAGTGACGTAGGGCAGGAACCGAATCCGTACCCGAAGCGCAGGAGCGGCGGTGGCCTCGCGGCCAGGCGGTCCCGTCTCGGGCCCCGGCGTGGGATGTTGGTCGACGAGCAGGTGGAGGTGACGCCGCGCGCGACGGGCGCCTTCGGCCGGCAGGACCTCGGTACCGCCGACCACTGATTCGGGTCGTGCGCCCGTGCGGACGCTCATGTGGTGATACTTGACCCATGTCAGTTGCCGATGTCGACAGCGCGGGCTTCCGCATGCTCGTCGTCGCCGAGTCGATCCGGCTGTTCAGCGAGCACGGCTACGAGTCGACGACGGTCGAGCAGATCGCGTCGGCCGCCGGGATGTCGCGTCGCACGTTCTTCCGGCAGTTCGGGTCCAAGGAGGACGTGATCTTCGCCGATCACGAATCCCTGCTGGCGCAGGTCGATGACACCCTGGCCGGCTTCGAGGGTGATCCGTGGTCGGCGGTGTGCGCCGCCGCGGAGGTCGTGTTCAGCCATTTCCGGCGGGACCGCGACCTGGCCGTCCGGCGCGCCCAGGTGGTGCAGGAGGTCCCCGCGCTGCGTGATCGCGAGCTCGTCACCACCTACCGCTACCAGGGCGCCTTCGAGGAGTTCCTGCGCCGGCGCCTGCCCGACGAGCCGCCGGTCCGCATCGTCGCCTACGTCGCGGCGATCACCGGCACGCACAACTACCTGCTCCGGCAGATGATCCGCGGCGACGCCGACGCAACGCTCGAACGCCTACGTCGTGAGCTCGCCCGGGTGGCGGTGGCACTCGGTGCCGAGGTCGACCGAACCGACGCCGAGGACCTGCCGCAACAAGTCACCGTCGTGACCTATCCGGCGGGCACCTCGCCCGACGAGGTGGCCCGTCGCGTAGCCGATGAGCTGCGGAAAGCCTGACCGGGTCGGTCAGGTTCGGGACAACAACGGAACCGGCGAGGACAATCGGTGACGTGGGTCGCATTCCTGCGGTGCCGCGGTGCGTTGACATGGCACTGAGTGCCGTGATGCACTGGTCAATAACCACCAATTTGGCACCCCGTGCCGTGAGGAGTTGTCATGGGTTTCGGAAATCCCGACTTCGACGTCTTCCAGCTTCCGGAGGAGCACGTCGCTCTGCGTGAGGCGATCCGAGCGCTCTCCGAGAAGGAGATCGAGCCGCACGCGGCTGACGTCGACGAGAACTCGCGCTTCCCGCAGGAGGCCCTCGACGCGCTGAACGCCTCGGGCTTCAACGCCATCCACGTCCCCGAGCAGTTCGGCGGCCAAGGCGGCGACTCGATCGCGGCCTGCATCGTCATCGAAGAGGTCGCCCGCGTGTGCGCCTCGTCGTCGCTGATCCCCGCCGTCAACAAGCTCGGCACCATGGGCCTGATCCTCCAGGGTTCGGACGAGCTCAAGCAGCAGGTGCTCCCGGGCATCGCCTCCGGTGAGGCCATGGCCTCCTACGCGCTCTCCGAGCGCGAGGCCGGTTCCGACGCCGCCGGCATGAAGACCCGTGCCCGCAAGGACGGCAACAACTGGGTTCTCAACGGCTCCAAGTGCTGGATCACCAACGGCGGCAAGTCGACCTGGTACACCGTGATGGCCGTGACCGACCCGGAGAAGAAGGCCAACGGCATCTCCGCGTTCATGGTCCACAAGGACGACCCCGGCTTCACCGTCGGCCCGCTGGAGAAGAAGCTCGGCATCAAGGGTTCGCCCACCGCCGAGCTGTACTTCGAGGACTGCACCATCCCGCTCGACCGCATCATCGGCGACGAGGGCACCGGCTTCAAGACCGCACTGCAGACCCTCGACCACACCCGCCCGACCATCGGCGCACAGGCCGTCGGTATCGCGCAGGGCGCCCTGGACCAGGCCATCGCCTACACCAAGGACCGCAAGCAGTTCGGCAAGTCGATCAGCACCTTCCAGGGTGTGGAGTTCATGCTCGCCGACATGGCGATGAAGATCGAGGCCGCACGCCTGATGGTCTACACCTCGGCCGCGCGCGCCGAGCGGGGCGAGAAGAACCTCGGCTTCATCTCGGCCGCTGCCAAGTGCTTCGCCTCCGACGTCGCCATGGAGGTCACCACCGACGCCGTCCAGCTCTTCGGTGGCGCGGGCTACACCCGCGACTTCCCGGTCGAGCGCATGATGCGCGACGCCAAGATCACCCAGATCTACGAGGGCACCAACCAGATCCAGCGCGTCGTCATGAGCCGCGCGCTGCTTCGCTGATCGCCCGATTCTCAGCTGAATTCGCCCCGCCGGCATTGCCGGCGGGGCGTTTTCGTTCCCGCGGTGCCATTTCCTTCGCGCGGTGCCATTTCCCTCCCGCGGGTGCTAGCCGGCAAGCGGGAAGGAAACGGTCCCGCGGGAAGGGCGACTCACCGAGGCATTCTAGAGTCGTCTCGTGTCTGAGAACTCCACTGCCCGAGGTCATCTGTTCGTCCTGCACGGCAGGATCGAGAACTTCGATTACGACGCCGTGATCGTCCCGACGGACCACTCGTTTGTCGTCGAACCGCATTGGAAGGCGGTTGCGGGAGATGTCCAGCGGGCGTGTCCGGAAGATTGGCCCCGACCGCCTTTCGGTCGCAGCGCAACCGGGGACCCGGTGTGGTTCATCAGCGTCGCCGATGATGTCCCGGTGGAAGGGGCCGAACTCGTCGACACGCTTCGAGAGACGTTGCGCGACATCAAGGCATCGGACCTGCCGGAGCCTGTCGGCCGCGCCCTCCGACGCGTAGCGCTACCTGTCCTGGGGATCGGTTGCGGCGGACTCGGCGACCGTCGGGGTGCGATCCTCGCGGCGCTGCTCGACGCACTCCAGAGCGAAGCGCAGACACTCGAACTCGACATTCTTCTCGTGACGCCCGACCCCGCCGTCTTCAGTGCTGCTCAGCCGACTGGCGATGGAGGTCGACGAGTACCTTCAGCAAAGTGAAGACCGGTCCGAACAGGGCAGCTTCGTCGACGTTTCCGGTGTCGAGGCGCGGAAGCAACTGTGGCGCAGCCAATTTCGTTGGTTCGGTGGGTGAGGGGTGGCCAGAACTACGCCGAGTCCGCTGGATGGAGGTTTTCCTCGACGCGATCGCCGCGTATGCGGCGAGCGACGCACCGTGGCTCCTGGACCAGCGGTTCGATGGATTGCTCCCGGAGTGGGACCGGGATGTCGTCGCTCAGGCCAGGGAACTCGCTGCCGCAACACACTCGGCGTCAGGCTTGCTCGCGCCGATGCGGAGTGTTCGTCGTTCGCTTGGCGGGGCGTAGGACTCAGGCAAGAAGTCGCCGTGCGGCGGACGGTGTCTGGCACAGGCTCTACACTGCACACGTAATCCGCTACGGCCCGACAGACGCGTCTCCACGACAAGGCTCCAACCCGAGCGGGAAGTCCTTCGTGTCTTCCTGGAGCCGCTTTGTCGCTGTTTCGAGCCTCGGTGTCGGGCGTACGCGCCCAGATCACCGCGAACACCCTGATCCCCACATTGGTCGAACAACACTTTTTCGAGTACGGCTACCACGCTTCCAAGGCGGAGGTGAGGTCTTGGGAACGCAGTGTCGCGGTGCTCGTCGGCGACCTGGAGGACGCCGGCCTGGAGCAGGCCGAGCTTCTCCTGGAATATCGGCTGCCCCTCACCAGTAAGCGTGCCGATGTCGTCGTCTGCGGCGTGCACCCGAAGACGGGCGAGCCGTCCTATGTCGTCGTCGAACTCAAGCAGTGGTCCTCCGCCACGCTGCTGGACGGCACCGAAGACGTCGTTCTGTACGACGGAGACCGTGAGCGTCTCCACCCGGTTGAACAGGTCAGGCGGTACTGCTCCCATATCGCGGACTTCATCGCGAGTCTGGCGGGCAGCTCCGATCAACTCGCGGGTGTCGCGTACCTCCACAACGCCAGCGACGACGGGGTTCGCACGCTGTGGGGATATCCGGAATCCCAAACGGGGCGAATGTTCACCGGACAGCGTCGCGGCGAACTCGTCGACTTCCTGAAGTCCCGGATCGCCGACAAACCCGGCTCCGACGCCGCCGACCAGCTGCTGTCGTCGGCAGTACGACCGAGCAAGCAACTCATGGCACTAGCGGCCGACGAGGTCCAGCGCCGTGAGCAGTTCGTGCTGCTCGACGAGCAAAAGGTCGCCTACTCGCTCGTGATGCGCGCTGTCCAGCAAGCGGCCCGACAGAACACCAAGCAGGTCATCGCAGTGGTGGGCGGACCGGGTTCTGGAAAGTCGGTCATCGCTCTCAGTCTGCTCGGCGAACTCGCCAGGCAGGGCAGGAGCGCTGTACACGCGACGGGCTCGTCGGCGTTCACCAAAACCCTCCGCAAGGTGGCGGGCGCCCGCGCACCGCGCGTGCAAAAACTCTTCACCTACTACAACAACTTCATCAATTCCGAGCCCAACGACCTCGATGTCCTGATCTGCGACGAGGCTCACCGCATCCGCGAGACCTCGACCAACCGGTTCACCCGCGCCATTCACCGCACCGACCGGCCTCAGGTCGAGGAGCTCATCGATGCCGCTCGTGTTCCGGTGTTCCTGCTCGACGAGGACCAGATCGTCAAGCCGACCGAGCGCGGAAGCGTTGAGGAGATTCGTCGAGCGGCCGAACGGATGGGCTGCACGTTCAAGGTCGTATCCCTCGACGGCCAGTTCCGTTGCGGCGGAAGCCAGGCCTATGACTACTGGGTACAGCGTCTCTTGGAACTCAAACCAGGCGGACCCATCACGTGGGAAGGTGACGAGGCTTTTGAGGTCTCGGTTGACGATGGTCCGTCGATCATCGAGACGCGCCTGCAACGGATGCTCGAAGACGGCTACTCGGCACGCATAGCCGCCGGATACTGCTGGAGTTGGAGCACTCCGGAAAACGGGGAGCCCCTCGCCGAAGACATCAGCATCGGTGGCTGGCGGCGTCCATGGAACAACCCGAAGTCGACCAAGCACGGCGAGGCGCCCGGCCGCGAGTTCTGGGCGACTGACCCGGCCGGCTTCGGACAGATCGGTTGCGTGTACACGGCGCAGGGGTTCGAATACGACTACGGCGCCGTGATCTTCGGCCCCGACCTGGTGTGGCGTACCGACCACTGGGTTGCGCGACCCGAATACAGCCACGACAAGCAGGTCAAGAAGGCCGACCGTACCGCCTTTGACCGTGCGATCCGCAACACCTACAAGGTTCTGCTGACCCGTGGGATGCGTGGAATGCGGATGTACTCAACGGATGCCGAGACACAGGAGTTCCTCCGTTCGCTGGTTGAGGCGAACTGATGCTGGCATCGGTGCTGACGACATACTCGGGTAAGTCCAGCGATGTTCAGCGAAATCTTCAGTTCGGGATAGCGAACGGACGATGGGGCCTGAAGCGGCAGCCTGTGGATTGGAACAAGGACTCGAGGTTCGACTGGCAGGTGATCGGCGCATGTGCCACCGGTCTCAAGCGAGGCCCCCGCTGCCAGCCGGAGGAATGGGTGACTGCTCTCCTCGACGTGTATGTATTCAAGGTGACATCCCCGCTGGTGCTTGAGTCGGGTGCCTATTGGCCGGACGAAGTTACTGAGTCGGCTGTGAAGTATCCGTTCCGCTTTGACATCGAACTCATGGCGTCTGCGCGGGCAGTTCCGACTGCATACGGCGAGGTGCTACCGCGCGATATCTCAGAGGGGATTCGCCGGGCTGCGACGCCAGGGGCCGAGTCAATTGCGATCATCGGCGATAGTGTGTGGTCCGAGTTTGTGGACCGGATTGCACACCGTGGTAGACGACATTCCTAACCGCTGGTCTTGACGAACAGGCCGAGTTTGTCAGACAGGATTGGCATCATCGGGCCTATGACCGCCGATGTCGAGAGTCTGAACGTGGGCGTCGCGATCGCCAAGTCCGGCTCACCGCTGACCCAGGTCACCGTCGTCGTGCCGAGCCACGGCTCCGGCCGGGACATCCTGCACCACCTGGCCCGGACGCAGGGGGTGGCCAACACCAGCGTCCTCACGCTTGCGCAGGTGGCGGACAAGCTCGCCGCCCCCGCGCTTGCGCCTCGCCAACCGTTGCCGTATCCGCTCCTGGAGGCGGCGATCCAGCGAGTTCTCGCCGACGCACCAGGTGTCTTCGCCGAAGTTGCCGACGAGCCCATCACGTCACAGGCTCTCGCGAGCGCAGCCTGGGAACTCACCGGTATCGCCGAGCCCGCGATGCAGTCGCCGACGCCACTCGTCGCCGACCTGCTGCGCATCCATCGCACCACCACAGCGCGTTTGACCGGCTCGTATTACCTTCAGCACGAAGCGTATTCGGCCGCCGCCGAACGACTCGACGAGCTCGGGGCGGTGATCGTCTATCACCCGGCCGCTCACACGCCCGCTGAGCAAGCCCTTCTCCGTGAGCTCCAGCGCCGCGGCGAGACCATCGACGCGAACACCCACGTCTCACCCACCCAGGTCATCCACACCTCCGACGCCGACGACGAGATCCGCGCTGTCGTCCGGCTGGTCCGCAAACACCTCGCCAGCGGGGTTCCCGGTCACCGCATAGGCATCTTCTACGGCACCGAAGACCCCTACCTTCCGCTGCTCCACGAGCACCTGACCGCCGGCCACATCGCGTTCACCGGACCCGAATGCCACACCCTCGTCGACCGTCCCACCGGTCGCGCACTACTCGGTCTTCTGGCACTCGACCACGACGCGATGCCCCGACGGGAACTGTTCACCCTCCTCGCCGAAGGCGCCCTCCGACGCCCCGAACTCGACGACACGCCGATCACGCAGCCCCAACTCGAACGCCTCACGCGCAGCGACGAACCCATCGTCGGCGGCGCCGACTGGGAGCGCCTCACCCGCGTCGGTGCGCACGAGAAACACCACGCCAGGGCCGCGGCCGTCCACTCGTACGTGCGTCGGCTGCAGGCCGACCTTCGCGCTCTCGTCGACGCGCCGGACTGGGCGACCGTCGCCGAACATCTGAACACCCTGCTCGACACCTACTTTCGCACGCCGAAACGCGAGACCGCGGCCGCCGACCTCGCCGCGATCCGTGGCGACTGCGCGGGGATCGCCCTGATGGACGGCATCGCACCGCAGCGCACCGCGGCTCGGGTGCTCGACGCGGTTTCGATCCGGCTGAACGCGCACCGAGGCATGCACGGGACGTCGGGTGCAGGCGTGACGGTCGCACCGATCTCATCCGGCGTCGGCCGCGACCTCGACGTCTGCGTCGTCATCGGTGCCGCCGAAGGCATCGTGCCAGCACCCCGCCGCGACGACCCGCTTCTCCCGCCGGAACTGATCGGCATCACCGCCCGCGATCACATGGAGCGTCAACGCCTCGCCTTCGCCGGTGCCGTGAGTGCCGGGCGCGCCGAACGGGTCGTCACCTTCCCGCGCGGCAGCCTGCGCGGCGGCGCCGAGAAGGTACCGTCCCGCTGGCTGCTGCCGGCGCTGGCCGACCTCGCCGGCCGCGACGTCGACGTCGTCAACTGGCAACGCGCGACGGAGAATTCACCGCAGATCGTCGCAGTCGACTCCTTCGACGTCGCCGCCCAGCGCGCCGACGAGCGCATCGGCGCCTCCGCCGCCTCCGCCACCGAGTGGCGTCTCCGCGAACTCGCCGCCGTCCCAGCAGACAGTCGTCGCGGCGCGCTCGACGATCCGATCATCAACCGTGGCATGCACATGCGCAGCGACCGCCTCAACGGCCGCTTCACCCGGTTCAACGGCAACCTGTCGTCGGTCAGCGAACTCATCACCACCTTCGATCAGCCGGTGTCGCCGACCGGCCTCGAACTGTGGGTGCAGAGCCCCTATCAGTACTTCCTCGAACACATCCTGCGGCTGCGTGCCCTCGACGACCCCGATGAGATCGCCCAGATCGACGCGCTGACGCGGGGGACCCTGATCCACACCATCCTCGAGCGGTATGTCCGCGAGACGATGGATGGCGCAGAGCTCGACCTCGCCCGCCTACGGATTGTCGCCGCAGAAGTTCTCGACGAGGCGCAGGCCAACAGTCCGGGCTGGCTCGAACAGCTGTGGGCCAAGGACCGCGGCACCATCATGCGCGACCTGGACGAATGGTTCACCCACGACCACGCCGACGCCGCCGACGGCTGGCGGCCGACTCACGCCGAGGCGGACTTCGGTCTCGACGCGCAAGGCAGTCACGAGGTCTCACTGGCATTGGGTGAAAACAGGATTCGCTTCCGCGGGCAGGTCGACCGCATCGATCGCCACCATGGCGGCCGCATCCGCGTCACCGACTACAAGACCGGCAAGGCCGACAAATACAAGGACCTCGCCGAGAGCACACCCACCAACTCGGGTCTGCAATTCCAGCTCCCCGTCTACGGACTGTTCGCCCGCACCTTCGGCGCCGACGTCGAAGCCCGCTACTGGTTCATCACCAGCAAAGGCAAGTTCGCATCGGTCGGCTACCCCGTCACCGACGACGTCGTCGCCACCCTCATCGACGACATGACGCTCGTGCACAAGTCGATCCGGGCCGGCTACTTCCCGCCCAAGATCGAAGACACCCACTGGGACCTGCCCGTCATCGACCTCCTCGGACGTGCCGGGCTGCGACGCGCCTGGGCCGCACTGGAACACGTCGACGAACTGTCCGACTACGTGCAGAAGTACGGAGGCTGAGATGACCGCAGCACAACTCGCCGACCAGGCCGCGCGCGATCGCATCACCACCGACACCGACGCCACCCTGTTCGTCGAAGCCGGCGCAGGCAGCGGCAAGACCCATTCGCTGGTCGGCCGCATCTGTCACCTGGTGCTGCACGATGGCATCGAACTCGATGCCATCGCCGCCATCACCTTCACCGAGAAAGCCGCAGCCGAACTCCGTGAACGCGTGCGTGTCGAGCTCGCCACACACGTCACCGACCGTGCGCGAGCCGCTCTCGAACAGATCGACACCGCAGCCATCGGCACGCTGCACGCGTTCGCGGCCCGCATCATCGGCGAGCATCCCCTCGAAGCCGGTGTGCCACCGCGCATCGCGGTTGTCGACGCCATGGGCTCCCAGCTGTCCTTCGAACGCCGCTGGCGCCGCATGCGCACCCGACTGTTCACCGACGACGCCCCACCCATGCTGGTCGACGCCATGGGCATCGTGATGGCCGCCGGCGCATCACTCGACCAGATGCGCACACTCGCCGATGCGCTGGACCGCAACTGGGATCGCCTCACCCTCGACGACAACCCCCAGGGCATCGCACCCGCCGACATCGACCGCATCCTGTGGGAGACCGACGCCATCATCGACAAGCTCGACGATTGTCTCGATCCGGAGGACAAACTCGCGGTCAAACTCGAGGAACTCCGCGAATGGCGGATACTGGTTGCCGCGGAACGTGATTCCTTCGGATGGGTTCCGATGGTGGACCTGTGCCCGAAACTCGGCAACGTGGGTCGGGGGTCGGCGTGGCGCGGTGGTGTAACGCAGTGCAAAGAGATCAAAGCCGCCGCCAAGGCGCTGCGCGAGGAGATCTGCTCCGACGTGGTCGGCACCTACGTCGACGGCGCGGTGCGCGTGGTGGTCCGTCACCTGTCGGAGATCGTCCTCGACGAGGCGCGCGAGCGGCAGCGCAGCGGACAGCTCGAGTTCCACGACCTGCTCGTCCTGGCCCGCGACGTACTCGGAAAGCCGGAGGTCGCCGCAGCCGCCCATCAGCGCTACCAGCGCGTCCTCCTCGACGAGTTCCAGGACACCGATCCGCTGCAACTCACACTGGCACAACGCATCGTCGCCGGTCGAGACGAAGCCGGCCGGCTCTTCACCGTCGGCGACCCGAAACAATCCATCTACCGCTTCCGGCGCGCCGACATCGCGGCCTACATGTCCGCGCGGGATGGCACCCCGCCCGCCGACGTCGTACAGCTGACCACCAA
Organism: Gordonia sp. CNJ-863; assembly: GCF_001942325.1. Classification (NCBI taxonomy): domain Bacteria; kingdom Bacillati; phylum Actinomycetota; class Actinomycetes; order Mycobacteriales; family Gordoniaceae; genus Gordonia; species Gordonia sp. CNJ-863. The sequence continues at coordinate 71,869 of NZ_MKKG01000008.1, read as the reverse complement.
CTTCCGGTCCACGCGACCCGTCCTCGACTGGGTCAACGCCGTCTTCGGCCGGCTCATCGTCGCCGAGCATCACGTGCAGCCCGAGTACACGCCGCTCGACCCGGCCCTGGGCCGACCCCGCTGGGACCTCTCCTGGGGACCGAAGCCGTTCGTCTTCCCCGACACCGAGGAACCCGTCCACGACGAGGACGCACTCTCGCCCGCCGAAGCCCTCCGCGCACGCGAGTCGCGCGACGTCGCGAGGATCATCGCCACCGCCATCGAGAACGGCTGGCGCAAGGAGACATTCGACGGGGATGCGTACCAGCACGTCCCTTTGCGCTGGAAGGACATCTGCATCCTCATCCCGTCGCGCGCGGTACTGCCGTTCCTGGAGAAGAGCCTCGACGCCGCGGGCATCGAGTTCCGTTCGGAGGCAGCGAGTCTGGTGTACTCGACGCAAGAGGTGCACGACCTTCTCGTCACCTGCCGCGCACTGGCGAACACCGCCGACGAGGCCGCACTCGTCGCCGCCCTGCGTACCCCGCTGTTCGGCTGCGGTGACGACGACCTGCTCCGCTGGAAGGCCGCCGACGGCCGATGGAGCATCTACGCCGATGCGCCCACCACAGAGTTGGCCGAGTCGCCGGTGGCGGCCGCATGTGCATACCTGGAGGCTCTGTCTTCGGAACTGGGGGACCTGAACCCGGGCGCACTGCTGAGCCGCCTGGCCACCGACCGTCGGGTGTTCGAGGTGTCTATGGACTCCCCCCGTCACCGCGACGTCTGGCGACGGCTCCGCTTCGTCATCGACCAGGCCCGCGCCTGGTACGCCGAAGATCGTGGGTCGCTGCGCGACTACATCGACTGGGCCGCCACCCAGGCCGACGAGAACGCGCGTGTGGCCGAGACCGTCCTCCCCGAGATCGGTGTCGACGCCGTGCGCATCATGACCATCCACGCCGCCAAGGGTTTGCAGTTCCCGATGGTCGTCGTCGCCGGTATGAGCGGCGGATTCCGCACCCAGCCCGAACCGCTGCTGTGGGACGAGGACGAGAAGCTGCAGGCATGCGCGTCGAAGAACGTGGCGTCGAAAGGGTATGCGGCAGCGGCAAAGATCGAGAAAGCGCATGCCGAGGCGGAGAAGAAGCGCCTGTTGTACGTCGCCTGCACGCGCGCCGAGAGTCACCTCGCGGTCTCCGGATACGTCGGGAAGAACGCATCCTGGGGAGCCGCGCTCGCACCCGCGCTGGAGGGATTGCCCAACGACGTTCCGGAGCTCGTCGAACCGGTCAGGCGCGACGACGAAGCGATCGCCCAGCACGAACGACAGGCCTGGGTCGACTGGTCGGCAGAGACCGCCGCGATCGAGACCGCCTCGACGCTCCGCGTCTCCTACTCGGCGACGCGGATCGTCCATGGCGTCGATGACGCCGAAATAGTTGTGCTGCAGGGGTACCGGGATTCCGGACGGCTGACAGCGCCGGTAGCCGAACAGATCCCGGTCGGCGCCGCGAGCCCCGACAGCGGCGCGACGCTGGGTACCGCCCTGCACGCGCTTCTCGAACAGGTCGCCTTGGGTACCGCGGTCGACGATGAGTTCGACGAGATCGCCCGGCGTGCGGCCGCACTCGCCGGCGTCGTCGACGTGGATCATTTCGTGGCGCTGGCCCGGTCGGCGTTGCAGTCGGCACCCGTTCAGCGGGCTGCCGTCCGCGAGCACTGGAAGGAAATGCAGCTCGCCGGTTCCGGGCCCGACGGTGTCACCGTGGTCGAGGGCATCGCGGACCTGGTGTACCGCGACGACGACGGTTCGTTGGTCATCGTCGACTACAAGACCGACGTCGGGGTTTCCGCCGACACCCTCGAGGCCTACTGGGCGCAACTCGCGATCTACGCCGATCTGTTGCGAAATGCGACTGGGGAGAAAGTGTCTCGGCTGGAGCTGGTGTTCTGTCGGCCCGGGCAGGCGACCGTCGTCGAACGAGGTCTGCGCCTGGCAGGACGCTGAGAACCTACCTGTCGTCAGACGGCTGCTGGGTCTCCCACGTATGGGGCTCCGCAGACCTCACCGTCGGCGGGTCGACCAGGTAGATACGCCCGTCCTGCCCGACGAGCTCGTGGTGGATCGCGTCGCCCCAGGCGGCGGCGTGGGGTCCCGGCCCTCGCCGCGCATACCGCCCGATGACGACCCGACCGGGCTCGCCTGTGCGTGAGTACGGGCGGTAGACCCCCTCGGGGATCGGCGCGATGCGGGCTCGAACCACCACATCGTCGTCGAATTCTGCAGGCAACGGCTGGTAACCATCGTCGTCATCGGTCCACTCGTACTCGCATGAGTCGCAGCGATACTCGAAGGTCACTGGGTCAGATATGACGCAACCGGCGAGGAGGGTTCCCGGTCCCGGTGGTCCCGCAGGGAATCCCCGGTCCACCTGGCAGGTGCGTATCGCCGAACAGCGTGGGCACAACGGGCGGAAACCGAACATGAGGTCGTCGGAGCTCGGCGCGAGTGGACGATGAAGCAGGTCGTGGCAGGTGAGGCACACGACGATCGGGCCGTAACCGAAGAACTCCAACTCCTGGATATCGACGAGCAGGTGATGTACGAGGACCGGCTCCTCGTCTGCCCACTTCCCGCAGCATGCGCACCGCGAGTACGGTTCGACAGGTTCAGAGTGAGCAACGCATCCCCGCTCGTCCAACTCACGCCACGGCGTCGGAGACTTCTCCTCGGCCGAGATCGCCGCGATCAACCGTTCGCTCGACGCCGTGTCGAGGGTTGCCGGGGCGCTCGGTAGGGGAGTGCCGAGCCGGCGTTCGACAGCTCTCACCGAGAGTCCGTCGAACGGTCCCAGATACTGGTCGTACGAGTCCGGACCCGTGGAGTCGTGGTGGGTTTCCTCCACCACGACGACGGCCGACGCCGGGCTGTCCGTCGTCACGATGACAAACAGATCTCCCGCGGCCCAGCGCGCGGGAAACGTGAACCCGAGATCGTCGAGGTCCAGATCGTCGTCGGGGTTGTAGTAGAAATCGACGGCCTGCTGCCACGGCGCCACGCCGACGAGGTGGACGCGTCGCTCTTCGGATTGTCCTCGGACGGGCATCAGCCGAGGTTCTTGCGCGCGTACTCCCACACGGCGTGATCCAGCGCGGTGGCGCTGACATCACGCATCGTCGCGACTGTGGCTAGAAGTTCACGGGCTTCCTCAGTCCGCGCGGGTGGCGCCAGCGCTTTCTCCACGAAGCGGACAATCCACGTGTCTGCCTTGACATCAGCCTCACCGAGCAACATGCCGAAGTATGACCACGTCACCGATCCGCAGCCCTTAACTGATAGGTAAGCGTTCTTCTGCTCTATCGAATTGGTGAAGTCGCTCGCGTGACGGAGTCCAACGGCAGTGAGTGCGTTCGCCGCGTCGACGACGATCTCGCCCTTGAGGCGCCCGCTCGCCTGCGCGGAGTTGTTGACCGTTCTCACGAACTCCACTGGATCAGCGGCGGCGAGTGCCTCCAGGTCGTCGATCTTTCCGGTGCGTCCGTCTCGCTCGCGCCACCTCTTGACGACTCCACGCACACCGCTCTCTGGTCCACCGTACCGGGCGCGGATCGAGAAGACCGCGTCGACCAAGGCGGCTTCGATCTCACCCGGCCATCCCCCTGGCCACGCTTGAAAGCCGTTGCCCAGGGCGGCCGTGATGTAGTCGTCCAGTCTGCCCGCTTCGTTCATTTCGACCTCCGCTCACTACTCGGGCATTCACGAAACCCAGGTCTTCGTGGCAACTCGAAAGCCGAGCCGGTGTGTGAAGTCCGGGAAGTTCTCAGTGACGCGCTTGTACATCGACCGGGGTGGTTTGGTTCCGAAAGGCATTGCGGCCAAGTACCCGAAAAGGATCATCTCGAACGCCGCAGCTTCGACGAAGTCGACGTTCTCAGTGTATCCAACGACCGCATCGGCATCTGCCTTCTTGCAGAACTTCTTCAAGGACTCGTCTGAACTATTGAGCGCGCCGCATGACGAGAGGAAGACCACTCTTTGCCAGCACTGGTCCTGCAGCCTGGCGCCCAAGGTGTCGAGGCCGAGGGGGTCGCCGCTGATGTCCAAGACTTCCGGTTCGCCGTGGAAGCCGGGGTAGAGGAAGCGGTACGCATCAAATGCCTTGGTATTCCAGTTGTCAAGATGACGCCACAGTTCGGCATGCGTATTGACGTTCCGGTGGTGGAGCTTCAGAACACCCACCCGATCGAGCATCTCGAGCGCAGGCTCGATCGTCAGCCGGTCCGCCGGATCCTCGACGTTCCAATCGCCTTCGAGACAGAAGACCCCAAGTGTCGATTTTGTTCCCATAGGCTCCCTCCGACCGCGAACTAATCATCAACACGATTACTGATACCCATCACGCAAAGCGCTACACCTCGGGGGCGATTCGCGCAGCGAATCGCCCCCCGTCGGCATATCGAAGCCGGCCTTCAGCCGCCCGCGCACTTGTTCTGTGTCAGAACGGTGGCGGGTTGTTTCGGTCCCACTCGTCTTGTTGTCGACGATGGGTGTCGGTGCGGTGGTCGCGCTCGTCGGTGAGTCGTTGCCGCGCCGGGTGGTCGGGTGGCTGGGTTTTCAACGACGCGAACAGGTCTCGCCCGGTGTACGGGTTGCCCAGGTAGGTGTGGCCGGTGGGGGCTTCGAACCACACGGCGAGGTACTCGTCCTGGGAGTCGCGCCACCTGCCAAAGGTTTTGATGCGGTGGTGTATGCGACTACGCGAAGTACACTCTAGGGTATGCCGATCAGCCCGACGCGCAAAGCCGCGATCTACGTCCGAATATCCCTGGACCGCACGGGCGAACGGCTCGGTGTCGAGCGCCAGTTGGAGGACTGCCGCGCACTGGCCGAGCGCCTGGGGTGGACGGTAGCCGCCACCTACGACGACAACGACCTGTCGGCCTACAGCGGCAAGACGCGCCCCGGATTCGAGGCACTGCTCGACGCGATCAAGCGCGACGAGGTCAACGCGGTGGTGTGCTGGCACCCCGACCGGCTTTATCGCAAGCTGTCCGATCTGGTGCGCCTGCTCGACGTGGCCGACGGCGTCGCGATCCGCACGGTCACCGCGGGCGACCTCGACCTGTCGACCTCGTCCGGCCGCATGATGGCCTCAATCCTCGGATCGGTGTCAGCCGCCGAGGTCGAGCACAAGTCCGAGCGGCAACGCCGCGCGTTCTCTCAGATGGCGAAGCTCGGGAAACCGAAGTGGCGCCGCGCGTTCGGCTACCTCGACGACACCCACCAGCCGGACCCGACGACCGCGCCGCTGGTCGCCCAGGCGTACGCGTCGATCCTCGCCGGTGGTTCGATCAGTGACATTGTGCGCCAGTGGAACTCGGCAGGACTCTACGGACTGACCGGCAAGCCGTGGACGCCGACGACGATGAGCCTGTTCCTGCGCAACCCGCGTAACGCCGGCCTGCGCGCTCACCGTGGGGAGATCGTCGGCCCTGGCACGTGGCCCGGTCTGATCGCCGAGGACACCTGGCGAGCGGCACAGACGATCCTCACAGCTCCTGGCCGCGGCCCTGGCCGTAAGAGTGTGCGTCGGCACCTGCTGACCGGGATGCTCACGTGCGGCAAGTGCGGCGGCGATCAGATGGCCGGTAAGCAAACGCTCGACAAGGCAATCGTCTACGGCTGCAAGCAATGCCACGGCGTGTCGATCCGCGCCGAGTACATCGAGCCATTCGTATACGAACTCATCGCCGGCCGGCTGGCGATGCCCGATGCGGTGACCCTGCTCGAGGTCGAACAGGACGAGGCCGACGTCGAGGCGCTGCGCACCCAGCGGGCAACTCTGCTCGCACGGCTGGATGACATCGCCGACGAGCGTGCCGACGGACTGCTGACCGGCGCCCAGGCCAAGCGCGCCACCGACCGGATCACCGAGCAGATACGATCCCTCGAGGTGCAGGCGCACGACGCCGAGAAGGTGCGCGTGTTCGACGGGCTGCCGTTGGGCACCGACGACGTCGTGGCCGCGGTCGAGTCGCTGAGCCCTGATCGGCTGCGTGCGATCCTGGGTGTGCTGGCCGAGGTGGTCATCGCCCCGGTGGGTAAGGGGCACAGGGGAACCGACGGCGTCAGATTCGATCCCAAACGGATACAGGTGGTGTGGAAATGACAAGCATCTCGCTCTACTGCGACTCCCAACACGAGCGCGAGGACGTCGCGCGGTTCGTGCATCACGACGCGCTCGGTCGCGGCTGGACTCTCGAGCATCCGCTCGCCGGGTATCGCCGCGATCTGGTCAGGATGGTGCAGGTACTCGACGAGTCTGGTCGGCCCTCGACCACGATCGGAGCACCCGCCGAGCAGGTGTTCGCTCGGCGCTATCGCCTGTCGTGCCAGCAGTGCCACACGCGCGTGGTGGTCCGCGACAACCTGCCGTTGTGGGACTGCCTCGCCGAGCTGACTAAGCGTGGTGTCGTCGAGCTGCGACTCGCCGAACTTGCCGCTGCGCTGCGCTTCCGTGGCAAGTAACTGCTACTGTTTCTAGCAAGCGTTCCACGCGGATATGGATTCAAGGCCCTCGTGCTATCGGAATCCGCGGATCGTCAGAAAGCCTCCCAGCAGAGGGTGAATAACCCATGCTCGGAGGCTTCTGTTGTCTTCCCCGACCCATCATCGAGCGCGTGTCGCCGCGCTCTCACGCGTCAAGCGACCTGACGACCCCGCACTGATCGATGCTCGGCGTGATCTCAAGCTCGCCAACATCGAAAGCTACGTCGGAAAGGTTCTGGCCGAAGCGCCACCGCTGACCGATGAGCAACGCACCCGCCTTGCGGAGTTGCTCCGGCCCGCGCGTCAGGGCGGCGGTGCAGCTTGAGGCCCGCAAACGGCGAAGAGGCCCCCGCGCCACACGAGGACCTCTCCAAGTCAGTCGCCACCAAGCAAGCCGACACCACACAGTCTATCGGCGGTGGTGGCGAATGAGCAGCGCATACGAGCGTGTCATCGATGCTCTTCGAGCCAACGGCAGCAGGGTCGAGGACCGCGGCCGAAACGATGCAATGGCGCAATGCCCCGCGCACGACGACCGCAACCCCTCACTGAGGGTGTCGGTCGGACGGGCCGGTGACCGGGCGGTAATCCACTGCTTCGCCGGGTGTGCCCGCGCCGAGGTTGTCGAGGCTCTCGGAATGAATATGCACGACCTCTACGACGACGATGTCGAGTACCGCTATGCCGGCGGTGCGGTGGTGCATCGTCGATCGGGAAAACGCTTCTCGCAGAGTGGCAACAAGGCAGACCGGTCGCTCTACCGTGTCGAGTATCTACCCGAGGATCACGCGCAAACGGTCTACGTGGTTGAAGGTGAAAAGGACGCCAACACCGCAATGGACCTCGACGGGGTCGTGGCCGTCTCGCCGCGGCAGGGCGCGAGCACTCGGCCAGAACGCTACGACTGGTCACCGCTCAAGCATCGACCCGTCGTGGTGGTGGCTGATCGCGACGAGAAGGGCCTCGAACACGCCCGCCGCGTCGGTGATCTCCTCGAGCCCATCGCGACGTCTGTGGTCATCGTCCAGGCCGCCGAAGGCAAAGACTTCACCGACCATATCCAAAGCGGTCACACCGTAGCCGAGCTGGTGCCGGTCGAGGAAGGCCCAGACCTGTTGGCGGGCTTGATCTCTGCCGCCGAGCTGGACTGCAAGACCTTCGCCGACCTCGTCGAGCACGTACCCGGCATCATCACCGAAGGATCGGGACTCATTGTCGGCCCACCGAAGGCCGGCAAGTCGTGGCTGATGGGCAATATCGCGCTCGCGTGTGCGTCCGGTGGTCGTGCGCTCGGCACCATCGAGGTCGAGCAGCGGCCGGTCCTGTACCTCGCGCTGGAGGACGGGCACAGGCGCCTGCAATACCGACTGCGTGCGATCAACGGCACCGACCCGCTACCGAAGGCACTCGACATCCTGACCAGTGTGGTGCCCGGTCAGGTGATCCCCACGATCGCAGCGTGGCTCGATCAACACCGCGGTGACGAGCCACTGGTCATCCTCGACACCCTCGGCAAGGCGCGCAAACAGCGTCGTTCGGGTGAGGATGCCTACCTGGCGGACTACCAGACGGGCTCAGAGCTCAAGGCGCTTGTCGACGTCGTGCCGGGCGCGTGCTTGTTGGCTGTCCACCACACCCGCAAGAGTAGCGGTGAGGACTTCGTCGACAGCGTCAGCGGTACGCAAGGCATCGCCGGTGCCGCCGACTTCGTCCTGGTGCTGCAACGACCACGCAAGAGCAACGAGGCCACCCTCGCAGTGACCGGGCGCGACATCGTCGAACGCGAAGTGGCGTTAGTGACCGAGGACGGGCGTTGGCGCTTAGACGGCGACAGCATCGAAGCCGCCGAAAGCCAAGGCGAGACGCGGAAGGACCGTCAGCGGCTCGGCGATCTAAGCATCGACGTGCTCGAGTACGTCAACGGGCGCGGCGCCACAACGCCAGCTGAGGTGGCAGCGGAGTTCGGTGTGGACAACAAGCACGCCGGGGTGATCCTGAGCCGCCTCTACGAGTCGGGACGACTGACGAAACCGAAGAGGGGCACCTATAGGGGTGTTGTATCTGTTGAATTGTTGAATTCGGAGCCTCAGAACCCCTCCACTTTCAACACATACAACGGATACAACACCACCCTTTTAGGCACTTGTTCGGTCTGTGGCATTTCGTTGCCCTCCGACCTCGTCGATACGTGCGGGGGGTGTGCATCGTGATCGAGACCCGTCGCCTGCCCTACGGCCTCACCGCAGTCATCTACCTCCGTGACGAGCGTGACGACCTCGCACCCGAAACTCGCGACCGCCTCGACCACATCACCGAGTCGGAGTCGGAGTACGCCCGGCGCTGCGAGAGGGGCAGCGCATGACCGAGCCACAGACCCGCACCCGCCGCCGCCTGGTGACCCGGCTCTACGGCCTGGCCGCCCGCATCAACCACGACCGACTCAACGACGCCCAACTCGCCTACCTCACTGCGGTACTCGACCACTACAACCACGCCATCAAGGGGATGACCGATGACTGAGCCGACCAACCTCAACGACCTCGACCACCGCGACTCGATCAACCACTACCTCAGCCTGTGTGCCCTCGTCGCCGAAGGCCGACGCCTCGACGCATTCGCCTACATGAAGAGCCTGACCGACGTCGAACGCATCGACATGTGGCTCGCAGGCTGCTCCATCACCATCGCCTTCGCCGACGACTGCCGCCTCCACCACAAGGTGCCAGTGGAGCTTTCGGCGTGGTTCCGCCTCATGGTGACCCTCGACGACCAGGACGGCCAGCCGTGATGCCCTGCATGGGCTGCGGTGAGCCCGCAGAGTCCACCCGCTGCTACGACTGCGCCAGCGCGCACCGCAGCGCCAACCGCCCGCCGGAGGTCCGACCATCGCGGAGCGTCGGCTACACGACGGCCTGGGACAAGCTCAGCCGCCAAGCCCGACGCCTGCAACCGTTCTGCTCGTCGTGCGGCGCCCGCGAGGACCTCACGTGCGACCACAGCGAGGAAGCCTGGCGCCGCCACGACGCCGGCAAACCGATCCGCCTCGCCGACGTGGACGTCCTGTGTCGCCGCTGCAACGCCAGAAAAGGCCGCGCACGCCCTGGGGGGCAGCCCCTGCGAGGGGGGCGCGGAGGCGGACGGGGGGAGCCGCGAAGGCCCTTACACACCCCCAGGGGGTACCCGTCGGGCGGTGATGCGGCGTGAAGGCGGGGCCGAAGGCCGCGGTAGACCCGACACCGCTGCCGTGGTCGCCGAGGGTCACCGGGTCGGCGCGGTTCGCCAAGTTCTGTGAGCGGTTCATCAAGGTTCCGAAGGGCACGAACGCGCTCAAAGCGTTGCGGCTGCGGGACTGGCAACGCGAGCTGATCGGGTCGGTGGAGGACGCCACGCCGACGCCGCGCACCGCGGGCTGGATGCTGCCTCGAGGACAGGGCAAGTCCACGCTGGTGGCCGCCTACGGGCTGTATCGGTTCTTCACCGACGGTGAGGGCGCGGTGGTGTGTGTGGTCGCTGTCGATGAGCGTCAGGCCGGCATCGTGTTCGGCATCGCCCGGCGCATGGTGGAGCTCGACGCCGACCTCGCCGGCCGGGTGCAGGTGTTCAAGGAGCGGCTGTACAACCCGACGACCGATTCTTACTTCCACTGCCTGCCTGCCGAACCGAAGCGCCTCGAAGGCCTGGACTACACCCTGGCCATCCTCGACGAGGCTGGTGTGGCCAACAGGGACTCCTACGAGGTGCTGACGTTGGCGCAGGGCAAGCGGGAGCGCTCGACGCTGGTCTGTATCGGCACACCCGGCCCTGACCCCAACGACCAGGTGTTGGCCGATCTGCGCAACTACGCCGACGAGCATCCCGAGGACACGAGCTTGGTGTGGCGGGAACACTCGGCCGCCGGGTTCGAGGGTCACCCCGTCGACTGCGAGCACTGCTGGGAGCTCGCCAACCCGGCCCTGGATGACTTCCTGCACCGCGACGCCCTGACCGCGTTGCTGCCACCAAAGACGCGGGAGGCGACGTTCCGGCGAGCACGCCTGTGTCAGTTCGCCTCTGACACCGACGGCGCGTTCCTGCCTCCTGGTGTGTGGGGAGACCTGTCGACCGGGCATCCGGTGCCCAAGGGGGCACGTGTGGTCCTCGCCCTCGACGGGTCGTTCTCCGATGACACCACCGCCCTGCTGGTGGCCACCGTGTCCACCGAGCCGCACATGGACAAGGTGAAGGTGTGGCAGCGGCCCGACCGCGATGACACCACCTGGCGGGTGCCGATCGCCGAGGTCGAGGACGAGATACGCAAGGCGTGCCGGTACTGGCAGGTGGTGGAGATCATCGCCGACCCGTTCCGGTGGACGCGCACCCTGCAAGCGTTGGAGGCTGAGCGGCTGCCGGTGGTCGAGTTCCCGCACTCCCCTGCCCGGCTGACCGCGGCGACCGGCGACCTGTACAACGCGTGCCTCAACGGCCGGATCAGCCATTCCGGAGACCGCACCCTGGCCGAGCACATCGGGGCGGCGGTGATCGTCGAGGACGCCCGCGGCATCCGATTGAGCAAGGCCAGCCGGTCGGCGAAGGCCCGAAAGATCGACCTGGCCGCGTGCGCGGTCATGGCTCACTCGCGTGCCACTTGGCGCGCCTCCAAGAAGAAGAAACGAACAAGGAGCTTCACATGACCAACGCCCTGCACACCACCCTGCTGCAACGCATCGACGCACCTGCCGCCCGCTACGCGGTCCTGGACCGCTACTACGTCGGCGAACAACCGCTGGCATTCCTAGCCCCCGAAGCGCGGAAAGCGTTGGGCGACAGGTTCGGTCGCATCGCCTCGAATCTGTGTCGTCTGTCGGTGACGTCGATCGCCGAACGGTTGCGCGTCACTGGATTCACCGGCGCGACGTGTGGTCGGATTGGTTGCGTAACGACCTCGACCAGCTCGCCCCGGTCGCTCACCGCGAAGCGCTGCTGCTTGGCGCCAACTATGTCGTGGTGTGGGCTGACGCTCAGGGCCGCCCGCAGGTCAGCATCGAGTCGGCGCATCAGATGTCGGTCAAGGTCGATCCCGGTACCCGGCAGATCGTCGCCGCCTGCAAACGGTGGACCACTGACACCACCACCGAGGCAACGATTTTCGAGGCCGACAAGATCACCCGGCTGCGGGCCAACAACACCGGCGCAACCACCGCAGGATTCGAGACGGTCGAGGTGCTCGACAATCCGCTCGGCGTGGTGCCGGTGGTGCGGCTGGCCAACACCGACCGCATCCTCGGCGACCCGGTCTCCGAGATCGCCGATCTGATCCCGCTCGTCGATGCGCTCAACAAGATTCTCGCCGACATGCTCGTCGGCTCCGAGTTCTACGCCCGGCCGCGCCGCTGGGCCACCGGCGTCGAACTCGTCGAGGAACCTGTCGTTGACGACGAGGGCAACCCGGTGCTCGACGAGGACGGCGACCCGGTCGTGGAGGAGAAGAACCCGTATCCCGAGAACAACCGCATGATGATCGCCGAGGAGGTGCAAGCCAAGTTCGGTCAGCTCGAAGCGTCCGGTCTGACGGCGTACTCGTCGAGCATCGAGGCGCTGCTCACTCAGATCATGGCTTGCAGCGGGCTACCGGCGCACTACGTCGGCATCACCTCGGCGAACCCGGCCAGCGCTGACGCGATGCGCGCTGCTGAGGCCGCGCTGACCGCGCGCGCCGAAGCCAAGCAGGCGCTGTTCGGTCGCGCCTGGGAGCAGGTGGCGCGGCTGATCGTTGCGGTGCGTGACGGCGTCGATCCGGCTGAGGTGCAGGCGTCGGTGCAGTGGGCCGACCCGAGTACCCGCTCGATCGCCCAGGAGGCCGACGCGGTCACCAAGCTCTACCAGGCGGGTCTCCTGCCGGCGACCTACGCGCTCAAACGGTTGGGCTACAGCGATTCCGACATCGTCGAGATCCGCACCGCCACAAGGCTCGAGGCGATGGACTCCGCCGGCGCCGACGTCACCAGCCTGCTGCCCTCTGAGGCGCCCCGGTGAACGCCTACGCCGACCGGGTGGCAACGCTGGCCCAGTCCACCAGCGACTCCGTCCAGGCGCTCTACGACCGTCTCCTGGCCGGTGAGCTGACCGAGGAGATGTTTGTCGAGCTGGCCATCACCGCGCTGACCGTCAACGATCACCGCGCCGCCACCCTGGCCGACGTCGGCCTGGCCGCAGTACTGACCGCGCAACTGCGCACGGTGGCGCTACCCGTCGGCATACCCGCGCCGAACCCACCGAAACGACTGTTGCACAACCTGATTCGGGAAGCGCTCGACGACCCCGACCCCCGCACGAAACTCGACACCACCGCCCGCGGGCGCACGCTGGAAACCGCCCGCGAATCCTACGCCTCCGGTCTGCGCCGCCACGAGGTGCAGTTCTGGAAGCGCGTACCGAACTCCGGTGCCTGTCCGGCATGTCAGAACCTGGCCGGCACCGTCCTACCCATCGACACCCCGATGTGGTCCCACACCGGCTGTGGCTGCTCCCAGCAGCCAGCCACCCCCACCGAGAAGGAGAACGCAGATGCCCAACGATCCGCAGCAGCCCGACGAGCAGCAGCAACCCGACGAGCCAACGACACCCCCGACGCCGCAGCCCGACGATCAGCCGCAGCCCAGCGAGGCGCAGCAACCCGACGAGCCAACCGAGAACGAGCCGACACCGGAGCCTGAGCCCGACACGTTTCCGCGGGCCTACGTCGAAGACCTCCGCAAGGAGAACGCCGACTACCGCACCCGCGCCAAGGCCGCCGACGACCTCGCCAAGAGGCTGCACACCGAACTCGTCCGAGCCACCGGCAAACTCGCCGACCCCACCGACATGCCGTTCGATCCCGACCACCTCGACGACCCCGACAAGCTGGCCGTGTCCATCGATCAGTTGCTTTCGGCCAAGCCGCATCTGAAGGCCCGCCGGGTTGTCGGTGCCGTGGGGCAGGGTGAGTCCGGCACCACCACCGGTGTCGACCTGCTCGGCATCATGCGCGGCACCGCCTAACGACAACCGTTGTCATCTGGCCTGCATCCTGTCATCATGGGTGCAGGCCAGATGCCTGTCTAAGAGACGTTGCGAGCCGGGCGCTCGACGTGAATCCCCAACACTCACGTAGGAGCCCCGTATGGCCACCCAGACCACCGCAACCCTGTCCACGCTGCAACAGACCCAGATTCAGCAGCTACTCGTCCAGCCCCTCGAGAGCGAGTCCGTGTTCCTCGCGTCGGGCCCGAAGGTCATCGACACCAACGGACCCATCCGCATCCCGCGTATCGCGTCCGGTCTGACCGTCGGATTCGTCGCCGAAGGCGGCACCATCCCCGAAAGCTCCGTCGGCCTCGACGAAGTCTCGATGCTGCCCTCAACGCTCAAGAGCCTCAAGGTCATCAGCCGAGTCACCTCCGAGGTGCTCCGCTCGTCGGCTCAGGCACTCGACGCAATCCTCAAGCAGCGCTTGGTAACTGATACCGCGAAGGCCCTCGACGTCGCCCTGTTCACCGGCACCGGCACCTCCAACACCATCAAGGGCCTGCTCAACCAGTCCGGCGTGGCGACGGGCACCCTCGACGCCGACGAGCCTGACAGCCTGCTCGACGGCATCGGCATCGCCCGCGCCAACGAGGTCAAGCCCAACCGCTGGTTCCTCAGCCCCGCCGACTACCTGTCGATCCGCAAGGTCAAGGACGCCGACGGTCGCTACATCCTGCAGCCTGATCTCACCCAGGCCGGCCAAGAGGTGCTGTTCGGTGTCCCGGTGACCGTGACCGCTCAGATGCCCACCGGCAAGGCAGCACTGGCCGATATGAGCATGGTGGCCATCGCCCGCGACATGAGCCCGAGCGTGACCATCGACAGCTCCCGCTACTTCGACACCGACGAAGTGGCTCTGCGGGTCGTCGCCCGCTACGACCTGGCACTGCTGCAGCCCAAGGCCGTCACCATCCTCACCGCCACGCCGTGATCGAGTCCTCTCAGGTGGTGGCCCTACTCGGCCGCGACGGCGACACCGAACTCGCCGCCGTGGCCGAGCGGGCGCTACCGATCGTCACCGCCCAGGTGCGCGCCTACACCCGCGGTCGTGGATTCTCTGGTGACCAGCCGGCGCCCGACGTCGAGACGGTCATCCTCACCTCGACCGCACGCCTGGCCGCCAATCCTGAGAACCTGCGCGCCGAGAAGATCGGCGACTACGAGGTACAGCGTCAGGTGATCGACGGGTGGACGTTGCCCGAGCTGGCGATCCTCGGCCGCTACCGCAGGCGTGCACGATGATCCCGAAACGGCTGCTCCCTCAACGGCTGACCTACCGGCCGATCGTCGGGCGGGGCAGTTTCGGACCGATCTACGACGACCCGGTCACCATTCCGGCGCGGGTGCAATTCACCGCCAAGGCGGTACGCAACGCCAACGGTGAGGACCTCGTCGCCGCGGCCACCATCTACGTACAACCCGGCGAGAACCTGCCCGACGTCGGCGACATCGTCACGTTGCCTGACGGCAGCGTCCGCCCGATCATCGCCCGCTCAGATCAGGTGGGCGCCCGAGCAGTCGAGGTGGTGTCCCTCGACGTGTCCTGAGGGTAGTGGTGGGTTACTGACTCAGGACACAGAACGACCCCGGCTCTCCTCTGGGCATGGTGGAGAACCGGGGTCGTTCGCTGTCTACGGTTAGCGGTGCAGACCTTTTCGTCGGCGTCACCGAAAAGGTGGTGGCCGACCACCTACACCAAGCGCAGCACCGGCGCCGCGGTTGCCTGATGCAGAGCGTTGATGTTCTCCAGCATGACCGTCAGCGCGGCAATCTGCTCGGTGGACAGGTGACGCTCGTCGAACTCGTCCAGCGCCTTGCAGCAGCGGTCTATCCATGCAGTTCTGTCTGGTATCACGTCGGGCCTCTCGATAGAAGGGTTCTACGGCGAGTCGCTTGTGGAACCGGCACAACGGTTTGAGGTTGTGTTGGAGGGTCTTTCCGCCGCGGTCGGGGTGGCGGTGGTCGTATGGGTGGGTGTGGTCGAGGTCGACGGTCCACACCGGTTGGTTGCAGCCGGGGAAGGTGCAGCACAACTCGCCGGCGCGGACGAGTGCTTGCAGTTTCTTGCTCGGCACGTAGGTGCTGGCGGCTGCCGCGGCCCGGGCGTCGGCGTCGGCCGGGTCGGTGCGCACCCCGGTGGTGATGAAGGTGTGAACCGCGTCAGCGAAGAGCCGGCGCATGGTGTGGGCGTCGATCAGCCCGTGGCCGTCGAGCATGCCGGGTGCGTTGTCGAGCCCGACCAAAGTCGTCAGGTTGCCCACGATGTGGTAGGTCGGTCGGGGTGCGCGGCAACTGGTGCAGGTGCAAGTGCAGTCGCCGGTCGGCTCCGAGACCGGCGCGTTGTCTTCGGGTTCGGTTGCGGCGGTGTCGGTCACGGCCGGTACAGCAACGGGGGTGGGCTCGGGGTCGGGTGTTGCCGCGTCGGCGGGTTCGGCGGGCTCGGGGGTGTCGAGGTTCTGCTCGGCTGGTGGGGGTGTGCAGTCGGCGCACCGGCAGTCCAGGGTTTGTCTGCCGTGGGCGAGGGCGAGTAGGGCGTCGGCGCGGCGCTGGGGCATGGTGCGCGGGTCGCCGGTGTGCACGCCGGTGGCCATGGAGGTCAGCTGGGCGTTGAGGGCGGCGGCGTCGGTGTGGGGGAAGTGTCCGGTGATGCGCGACTGGCCGGGCTGGTGGCGGTCGGGTCGGATGTTGACTCCGCGGTCCCGGGTGGCCTGGTCGTTGCGGCGCTTGACCGCATCAGGTGCCTGCCTGTGCACGATCTGGTCGACCATGGTGGTGAACCGCGCCGTGGACATCGGATCGCGCGCCAGGATTGCCTCGGCCAACGCGGCGTCCACTATAGGCATGGTGGCGTTGTCGACGAAGTCGGTGCGTTTGAGTGCGATCAGGAACCGGTCGAGGTCGATTCGTCCGCAGGCCAGGGTGGTGCCGGTCAGCGGAAGTCGGTACCGCATGGCGTCGCCGGTGCGGATGAGATCGCGGGCCTCGGCGGGGGTGAGGTTCAGGGCGGCGCCGAGTTCGGCGGTGGCTTGTTCGAATCCGTTGGGCCCGAACTGTTCATACGGGTCCGCACCGGTAACTGCTTGTGCTGTCCTGTCGAGGAGTTCGTCGATGGAACCTGCCTCGCCGGGGTGAATCGCACTGCGGTGCAGTAGGTATTCTTCTTCGCGTTGTTCGTGGAGCAGGCTGGCGGTGATCAGTGTGCGGCAGGTGTTGGCGGCGTTCATCGATGCCGAATAGACGGCGGTGCTGATCAGGGCTTCGGGCGAGAGGCCGGCGAGTGATCCGAACACGTCGAACCCCGCGTCGGGGAGATCCCCGCCGGGGTCGATGGTGCCGAACTCGAAAGCCATGACACCACCATACGAAGGGGGTCCGACAAAACCGTCGGCACGACTCCGACGGATCGTCAGGCGCCAGAACTACTTTCGGTAGTAGACGTGGGTCAGCGGTGTCGGATGGCGCGCCGCGCGATCTCGATGGCCGTCGAACTCAGCGTCACCCCTCGGAGTCCCCGTTCCGGGGGCGAGACGGCTCCGAAGAACTCGTAGATTCCGTTGTCGAGGTCATAGAGGTCGTACTTCTGGATCGGGCGCCCGCCCGGGCCCTGCCAGCGATACGCGGTGAGCAGCGCGCCGATCGTCTCGAGTGGCATCTCGTCGCCGGGTTCGGAGGCGGCGGCGAAGAAGAGCATCAGCAGACTCGCGTCCTCGCTGAATTGATCCATCTTCTGGTTCAGCAGCCGGTCTGCGAGATGGTCGGCCAGTGCCTGCGGATCGTCGGCGAGGTTCGCTCCGGCTCGGGTCGGCAGGAGGCGGCCTTTGTACTTGCGTAACAACCCCATCCGAAGCATGGACTCGCGGAAGTGCAATACCGGCGCGCTCTGGACTTCTCGATTCTTGGCGCCGAAGAAGTACTTCATCGTCGGCAACACCTTGGACGCCGCAACCACGTCAGCAGGTTTCAAGTAGCCAGCCGAGGTGAGTGTGAATCCTTCATCACGTGCGCGACGCAGGAACCACAGGTACGGGTTCAGGTCGGCCTCGAGTTGCTCACCCGTCGCCATTGTTGATGAACTCGCCAGCCGACCTGCGCTCGCCGTCAGAGCTCCGGACTCGTCGAACGGTTGAATCCGGCACAGCAGAACGCCGAGACGACCATCGATTCCGGCATCGACGAGCGAGAGGATGGGATCGCTGAGTGCGGCGTTCACCTCGTCGATGTCGAAATGTGCGGGGTCGTCGACGACCTCGGCGAGTGACTCCGCGTCGGTGATCCCGCCGCAGTCCTCCGGCGGTGCAGCTCGCCGACCGCCGACGCAGCGGGCCCACGGGGTGTCCTTCGACGCCTCGTGGACGCTTTCGACCTGCAATGTCAGTTCCCAGCTGTCGCCGTAGTCGTAGACGTAGCGCAGGACGTCGCCTTGTCCGTGGAGCGTCTCGTCGAGGCGAACCTCGGCGACGGGTGTGCCCACCTCCTCGCCTTCCTGGGCGTCGAACGGGCACAGGAACAGTTCACTCCTGCGGTCGAATGGGCTGCCGCCCAGGGCAAAACGATAGAGGTGGTAGTCCAGCCATCCGAACGCCGCTTGAATGATCCGGTGCAGATCTCCGAGAGAAACATCCGAGCGGACGTCGAGGCGGCGCCAGATGGGAGGACGCGCCTCGTCGAGATCTACGCGGATGCGGAACACCACGGTCTCGGCGAGCGGTTCCTTGCGATGACGAACCGACGGAGGTCGCATGAACCTGTCCGCGGCGGCAGCGCTGAGCTGATTCAACAGTGTGGGGAGTTCGTTCGGTTGTAGGCCGGCAATCATCGACTCGAACTGGCGACGCAGTTCTTCGGCATCGGGCGATTCGTGGCCAGGATCGTGCATGCTGCCCAGCGTAGGCCAGGCCCCCGTTTCCCGCGGTGTCCGTTTCCCTCCCGCTTACCGGATCCGGCAAGCGGGAGGGAAACAGTCGGGCGGGAGGGGGACCGCCCCGCGGGGAAGTGTCTATGCGTACGCCGGCCGGAACGTCAGCCGGGCTCCCTGGGCCTTGGCGGCGTCGCGGAAATTCTTCATCGCGCGTTCCATGTGGAAGCCGTTCGTGACGATGAGAGCGCCGGTCCCGCCCATCCGTTTCAGCATCGCCACCGTGTTCTGGGCGTTCTGCACAGTCGAGGTCGACGCGACCTCGTTGACCATCTGCCACGGCGGGATTCCGCGTCGGATCAAGCCGATGTTCATGAACTGTGCCTCGGCGATGGGTAGCCAGTGGGTGTCGCCGCCCGAGGCGATGATCCGGTTGAACGGATGCTTCTTGGCGAGGTTCGCTGCGACGTTCAGTCGCTGGGTCATGATCTGCGGTGTCTGCCCGAACTGGCCGAACCTGGCGCCGAGGACGACGATGTAGCGGGTCGGCGGGCTTTCCCAGAGGAACGTGCTGTTGGGGGTGCCGAGCTCGGAACTGCCGAGGTCAACGCTCCCGAAATCCAAACTGGTGGCGGCTGATTCGATCTTCGCTGTGCTGTTGTCCCCGGTGGTGGTGACGGCAACACCGGCCGTCGTCACCGCCGCGGCGACGGCGATCGCGGGCATCATTCTTCTCAGACGCATGCTCTCGAAGTGTACGGATGAGCACGGCCGTGCAGGTTTCGGCGCGATAACATCTGCATCACCAGTCACATACGTAACAGGTTGAATCAGCGTCGAACCATCGTCGGATCATCAGGTCGCGCAGGGTTCAGGTGAGCGCGATGTACTTCACCGAGAGGTACTCGTCGATTCCTTCGCTGCCGCCCTCGCGGCCGATGCCCGACTGCTTGATCCCGCCGAACGGCGCTGCGGCATCGGAGATCACGCCGCGGTTCACCCCGACCATGCCCGAATCCAGTCGGCTCGCGACGCGCATGCATCGTTCCAGGTCGCGGCTGTAAAAGTACGCCGCCAGGCCGTACTCGGTCGAGTTCGCGGCAGCGATCGCGTCGTCCTCGGCGTCGAAGGTGCTGATCACCGCGACCGGGCCGAAGATCTCCTCCCGGGTGACCGGGGCATACGGGTCGACGTTGTCGAGAACCGTTGCCGGGAAGAAGAATCCGCGACCGTCGGGTCGTTCCCCACCGAGCCGGACCCGTGCTCCGTCGCTCACGGCCTGCTCGACGGCGGCCGCGACCTTGTCCCGCTGATCGGCGTTGACCAGCGGCCCGAGGGTCACGCCGTCCTTGTAGCCCGGCCCCATCACGACGTCGGACATCTTCTCCACCAGCTTGGTGGTGAACTCCTCGGCGACACCGGATTGCACGAGGAATCGGTTGGCCGCTGTGCAGGCCTCGCCGCCGTTGCGCATCTTGGCCGCGAACGCTCCCTCGACCGCGGCGTCGACGTCGGCGTCGTCGAAGACCAGGAACGGTGCGTTGCCGCCGAGTTCCATCGAGGTGCGTTGCACGCGTTCGGCCGCCTGCCCGAGCAGGTTGCGGCCCACCGGCGTAGAGCCGGTGAAGCTGATCTTGCGAATCCGGTCGTCGGTGATCAGTGCGGTGGACACCTCGCCGCTCGAACTCGTCGGCAGCACCGACAGCACACCGGGCGGCAACCCCGCCTCCGCGAAGGCCTCGGCCAGCGCCAGCATCGTCAGCGGTGTCTCCCGCGGCGGTTTCACGATCATGACGTTGCCGGCGGCCAGCGCCGGCCCGATCTTGCGCGTTCCCATCGCGAGCGGAAAGTTCCACGGCGTGATCGCCAGACACGGTCCGACCGGCTGATGGGCGACGAGGATCCGTCCGTTGCCCGCGGGGGCCTGGGTGAACCGCCCGCCGATGCGGACCGCCTCCTCGGCGAACCAACGAAGGAACTCGTTTCCGTACTTGGTCTCCGCCCGGCTGTCGGGGAGTGCGCGGCCGAGTTCGAGCGTCATCAGCAGGGCGATGTCGTCGGCGCGGTCGGTGAGCAACTCGAACGTCCGGCGCAGGATCTCGCCGCGCTCGCGGGCGGGCGTCGCGGCCCACTCGTCGGACACGGCGACCGCGTGGTCGAGCGCGGAGCGGGCATCGGCGACCCCGGCGTCGGCGACCGAGGTCAGCGACTCCTCCGTGGCCGGGTCGTACACCTCGAAGGTGGCGCCGTCGGCGGCCGGCGTCGAGCGGCCGTTGATCCACAGTCCGGTCGGCACCCCGTCGAGAACCGCCTGGGGATCGATCACATCCCTGTCGCCGACATCGCTGGAGTTCATGCGGTCTCACATCCTCGTCTGTTCGAGTTGCAGCCTCGGCATTCGCACGCCGTTTTCAACGCTACCGGCCGGGCGGTGGTTGCCGACCGCCTTCGCGCGGACGCACGATGGGTTGGTGGACACACGACACCGATGCGGTCGGACCAGCTCCCTGTTGCGCGGTCTCGGCCTGCTCGCGGTGGCCGCGACCCTGGCGACTGGTTGCTCGAGCGACGACGCCGCGGGCAGCCCAGGCCCGCCGCCCACATCCGCCGAGACCCAGACCGCCGACAACCGCACGGATTACGTCAACCTCGGCGACAGCTTCAGTGCGGGGACCGGCGTCCAGCCGCTGGTGGAGGACTCGCCGATCCTGTGCTTGCGCTCGTCGAAGAACTTCGCGCACATCGTTGCCGCGGAGGAAGACCTCTCGCTGACCGACGTCAGCTGCGGCGGCGCCGAGACCGCCGACTTCCGGAACGCCCAGCACGAGGGGGTGCCGCCGCAGCTCGACGCCCTGACCGCTGACGCCGACATCGTCACGGTGATGATCGGCGGCAACGACAAGGGGACCTATGGGCGGACGATCGAGCTCTGCAGCCGAGCGGCGGACACCAATCCACTCGGCTCGCCGTGCACCGATCGGTACGGACGCTCTTTGATCGAGCCGGTCGCCACCGACATCTATCCGGCCATCCGTCAGGCGCTGCGCGACGTGAAGGCCAAGGCGCCGGACGCGAAGGTGCTGCTCGTCGGCTATCCGTGGCTGATGCCGCCGACCGTCGGCTGCTACCCCGAGATGAAGCTCGCCGTCGGCGACGCCCCCATGATCCGCGAGCTGCAGACCTCGCTCAACGAGTACGGCCGACGCGCTGCCGAGGACGAGGGTGTCCGGTTCGTGGACATGCTGCCGGTGTCGGTGGGGCACGACGCCTGCGCCGGTCCGCAACGCTGGATCGAGCCGATGACGGCGCAGGGACCCGCCCGGGTTCACCCGAACGAACGGGGCCAGGCAGCGATCGCGGAGCAGGTCCGCAAGGCGCTCGCGAACTGACCGTCGACGGCCCCATCTGACACCCCCGCGTGATCCGGAGCACCCTCTCACCAGCGGCGATTTGGGTCACCCGGTGCCATTTGGAACACTGTAGGCCGTGACCCCTTCCGTTGACGGCCCCATCGTCGAGCATTCCGACTCCTCCGCTGCGCTGTTCGCCCGCGCCGCCGAGGCCATCCCGGGCGGCGTCAACTCTCCGGTCCGTGCCTTCTCTGCGGTCGGCGGGACCCCGCGCTTCATCTCCAGTGCCCAGGGCTGCCGCCTGACCGATGCCGACGGCAACACCTACGTCGACCTCGTCAGCTCGTGGGGACCGATGATCCTCGGCCACGCGCATCCGGCCGTCGTCGAAGCCGTGCAGCGTGCGGCGACCAGCGGTTTGTCGTTCGGCGCGCCCACCGAGGCCGAGATCGAACTGGCCGAGGAGATCATCGGCCGCGTCGATCCGGTCCAGCGTGTGCGCCTGGTGAACTCGGGTACCGAGGCCACGATGTCGGCGATCCGGCTCGCCCGCGGATTCACCGGTCGTTCCAAGATCATCAAGTTCGCCGGCTGCTACCACGGTCACGTCGACGCCCTGCTCGCCGCCGCCGGTTCGGGTCTGGCGACGCTCGGTCTGCCGACGAGCCCGGGCGTCACCGGTGCGTCGGCCCACGACACCCTGGTTCTGCCCTACAACGACCTGAAGGCCGTCGCGAAGGCATTCGAGGAGCACGGCCACGACATCGCCGCGGTCATCACCGAGGCGGCCGCCGGCAACATGGGCGCGATCGCGCCGCACGCGGGCTTCAACGCCGGTCTCCGCGAGGTCACCCGCCGCCACGGCGCGCTGCTGATCATGGACGAGGTCATGACCGGCTTCCGGGTGAGCCCGAGCGGCTGGTATGGCCTCGAAGGAGTCGCGGGAGACCTCTACACCTTCGGCAAGGTCATGAGCGGCGGCCTGCCCGCCGCCGCCTTCGGTGGTCGCGCCGACGTCATGGAACGCCTCGCGCCGACCGGCCCGGTCTACCAGGCGGGCACCCTGTCGGGGAACCCGGTCGCGGTGGCCGCCGGCCTCGCCACCCTGCGTCACGCCGACCACGAGGTCTACAACAAGCTCGACGCCAACGCCGACCGTCTCGCCGGACTGCTCACGGAGTCGCTCACCGCAGCCGGTGTCAGCCACCGCGTGCAGAAGGCGGGCAACCTCCTGAGTGTGTTCTTCACTACCGACCCGGAGATCCCGATCGTCGACTACGCGGGGGTGAATGCGACGCAGACCTGGCGATTCGCCCCGTTCTTCCACGCGCTGCTCGAACGCGGGGTGTACGCACCGCCGAGTGCCTTCGAGGCCTGGTTTGTGTCCGCCGCACTCGACGAGGATGCTTTCTCGCAGATCGCCGACGCGCTGCCCGCGGCAGCGCAAGCAGCCGCTACCGCAGCCACCCCGGGGGACAACGCCTGATGCACACGATCGTCCACATGATGCGCCACGGAGAGGTCGACAACCCGGAGGGCATCCTCTACGGCCGACTCCCCGGTTTCCGGCTCTCCGGCACCGGCCGCTCGCAGGCGCAGACGGTCGCCGACGCCCTCGCCGACCACGACGTCAAGGCCGTCTTCGCCTCGCCGCTGCAGCGTGCGCAGGAGACCGCGACCCCGATCGCGGCCGCCCACGGGCTGTCCATCCAGACCAACGACGACCTCATCGAGGCCGACAACGTCTTCGAGGGCCTCAAGGTCTCCGTCGGCGACGGCGCGCTGAGCAAGCCGCGGCACTGGCCCAAGCTGCGTGACCCCTTCACCCCGTCGTGGGGCGAGCCGTACATTCAGCTGGCCCACCGCATGCTGGCCGCGGCCAACAAGGCCCGCGACGCCGCACGCGGCCACGAGGCCATCTGCGTCAGCCATCAGCTGCCCGTCTACACGCTGCGTCGGTTCCTCGAAGGTCAGCGCCTCTGGCACGACCCGCGTCGGCGGCAGTGCTCGCTGGCCTCGCTGACCAGCCTGATCTACGACGACGACGCCCTCGTCGACATCATCTACTCCGAGCCGGCCGGTGCATCCGACCCGCTGGCCACCGGTGCGTGAAGCCAGAGGTAGAGAAGCAGTGCGCAAGTTCCTCCTGCCGGCAGTGCTGTCGGCCCTGATCCTGCTGATCAGCGGCTGCAGCACCGGTGACGACGCGGTGGCACAGGGGAACACCTTCCAGTTCGTGTCGCCCGGCGGGCAGACGGTCATCACCTACGAACCGGCCGACCGCAAACCGATCGCCGGCCTCGAGGGCGAGGACCTCGTGAGCGGGCAGCCGCTGTCGCTGTCCGACGCGAGGTTCGCCGACAAGGTCGTGGTCATCAACGTCTGGGGTTCGTGGTGCGGGCCCTGCCGTGGCGAGGCCGACGACCTCGAGCGCGTCTACGAGGACAACCGCGACGACGGCGTCGAGTTCCTCGGCATCAACCTGCGCGACGACCGGAACTCCGCGAAGGACTTCGTGATCGACCGCAAGGTCGGGTTCCCGTCCATCTACGACTTCCCGGGCCTGTCCCTGGCGGCACTGACCACCCCGACCTCGGTGGTCCCGACGACGATCGTCCTCGACCGTCAGCACCGGCCGGCTGCGGTCTTCCTCAAGGCCGTATCCGACAAGGAACTCGACGAGGTCGTCAAGCGGGTCGCCGCGGAACCCACGGGTGCCGCCTGATGTCCCAGCCCACCACGGCCGACCTGACGACGACCGTCCTCGCCTCGTCGATCGGCGACACCTTCGCCGACACGGTGACCAGCGGCCCGCTACTACTCGCCCTCGCGGCATGTCTGCTGGCCGGTCTCGTCTCGTTCGCGTCGCCGTGCGTGGTGCCGCTCGTCCCCGGTTACCTGTCGTATCTCGCGGGACTCGTCGGCGCCGAGGCGCCCGCGGTGAAGGCGGGCGAGGGAGCCAAGACCGGACGCTCACGGGTCGCGCTCGCCGCCGGCCTGTTCGTACTCGGTTTCACCGTCGTGTTCGTCGCTGCCACCGCGACGGTGCTGGGGGTCACCAGCACGTTCGTCCTCAATCGTGAACTGCTGCAACGTATCGGCGGCGTCGTCACCATCGCCATGGGCCTGGTGTTCATCGGCCTCATCCCGGCCCTGCAGCGTGAGGTCCGCTTCGAGCCGGTGCGCGTCTCCAACATCGTCGGCGCCCCGCTGCTCGGCGCGGTCTTCGCGCTCGGCTGGACGCCGTGCCTCGGACCGACGCTGGCCTCGGTCATCGCGACCGTCAGCGGCACCGAGGGTGCGACCGCGGCCAAGGGCGTGACCCTCATCGTCGCGTACTGCCTGGGCCTCGGCCTGCCGTTCGTCGTGCTGGCATTCTCCTCGGCGTGGGCCCTGCGCAGCCTCGGCTGGCTGCGCCGCAACGCCCGGACCATCCAGATCATCGGTGGCGTCCTCCTCATCGGCGTGGGCGTCGCACTGCTGACCGGCTGGTGGGACCAGTTCATCGTCTGGGTCCAGGTCCGCTTCGTCACCGACACCCAACTACCGATCTGAGCGTGTTGCAGCCATGACCGACGTCTCCGACCGTCCCCAGGTGGACACCCCCGAACCCGGCGCGCCCAAGCCGCACTGGGCCCGACGCCGGGTGCTCTGGCCGCTGCGCAACCTGTGGCGTTCGCTGACCTCGATGCGCACCGCCCTGCTGCTGCTCTTCCTGCTCGCACTCGCGGCGATCCCCGGAGCGCTCCTCCCACAGCGCGAGCTGAACGAGACCAAGACGCTCGAGTACATCGCCGAACGCGGCACGCTCGGCACCTGGATGGACCGACTGCAGCTGTTCGACGTCTTCTCCAGCGTCTGGTTCACCGCCATCTACGTGCTGCTGTTCGTCTCGCTGGTCGGTTGCCTCACGCCGCGGATGATCGAGCACTTCCACAGCCTGCGTGCCAAACCCGTTGCCGCGCCGCGCAATCTGTCGCGGCTCCCGCGGCACGTCACGCACACCGTCGACGGCACCCCCGACGAGATCGCCGAGCGCATCAACGGCCGGCTCCGCGGCTGGCGGCGCGAGGTCGTCGTCCGCGAACCGTCCAAGGCCTACCCCGAGGGCTGCGTCGAGGTGTCCGCGGAGAAGGGTTACCTGCGGGAGTTCGGCAACCTGGTCTTCCACTTCGCGCTGCTCGCGCTGCTGGTGTCGATCGCGGCCGGAAAGATGTTCGGCTACGAGGGCACGCGAATCCTCGTCGCCGACGGCGAGCAGGGCATGTGCAACACCTCGACCGCCGTCTACGACTCCTTCCGCGCCGGCAACCTCGTCGACGGCACCGACCTGTCGCCGTTCTGCTTCCGCGTCGACGACTTCTCGGCGACCTTCCTGCCAAGCGGGCAGCCCGACATGTACGACGCGACGATCCGCTACGCGGAGGGAACCAAGGTCGGCTCCCCGGACACCTGGACCAGCACCTCGGTCCGCGTGAACGAACCGCTGCGCGTCGCCGGCGACCGCGTCTACGTGCTGGGCAACGGCTTCGCCCCGACCTTCACCGTGACCTTCCCCAACGGGGAGAAGCGCACCCAGACCGTCCCGTTCGTCCCGGACGAACTGCAGACGATGCTGTCCTCGGGTGCGGTGCGCTACGACACCCCGGCCGGTCTCTATCCCGACGCCGACGAGCGACGGAAGAACCAGATCGCGCTCGAGGGCCTGTTCGCGCCGACCGCGCTCTACCACGGGACCCTGCTGACGTCGCTGTCTCCCGAGCCCGACGACCCGGCCGTCGCGATCCGCGTCTACAAGGGCGACACCGGTCTCGACACCGGCAAACCGCAGAACGTCTACTCCCTCGATCAGGACCTCGTCGAGCAGGGCCGCCTCCAGCGGCAGGCACAGGTGAACCTGAGCATCGGCCAGAGCCACACCACCGCCGACGGCACCACCGTCACCTTCGACGGATACAAGCGGTGGGTGTCGGTGCAGGTCTCCCACGACCCGGCACAGATCTGGGTGCTGGTCAGCTCGATCGTGATGCTCGGCGGGCTTCTGATCTCGCTGCTGATCCGCCGCCGTCGCATCTGGGCGCGGCTCGTCCCGGCACCGGTCACCACCGGGCAGGACGGCAGTCGAAACCCGGCCGGCTCCGAACCGCTCGATGGAAAACGACGTACTGTAGTAGAGATTGCCGGTCTGGCCCGTACCGATCAGGCCGGCTGGGGTGAAGGGTTCGAAGATCAGGCGGCGGCACTCGTCGCCGACGACGCGGACGAATCCACCTCGCGGCGCGCGACCCGGCGGCTCTAGGCGCCGGCGAAAGGAACTCTGATGAACAACGGCACCGTCCAGGTGGACGAGACGCTGGCACGCTACTCCGACCTGCTGTTCGGCACCGCGATGGCCGTGTACGTGGTCGCCGCGTTCCTGTTCTTCGGTGCGCTGGCGGCGGTTCGCGGTCGCCGGCTCGAGGAGCGGGAACTCGTCGCCGCCGGTACCGCCTCGGCTTCGGCCGGTTCCGACGACGTCCGGGTGCCGGGTCGCGTCGCGGGCCCGGCGAAGCGGACGTTCGGGGACAAGCTCGGCAACATGGGCCTGCCCGTCGTGATCGTCGGGCTCGTCGCGCACCTCGCGTCGATCGTGCTGCGCGCCATGGCAACCGACCGTGTGCCGTGGGGCAACATGTACGAGTTCGTCTCGATGACGTGTGCCGCCGGTGTGATCGCCGCGCTGGTCATCCTGCGCAAGCCCGAACACCGTCCGCTGCTCTCGTTCGTGCTGCTGCCGGTCGTCCTGCTGATGTTCATCGCCGGCCGCTGGCTCTACACGCAGGCCGCGCCCGTGGTGCCGGCGCTCAAGTCGTACTGGCTGGCCGTGCACGTCTCGATCATCTCGGTGTCCTCGGGCATCCTCATGGTCTCCGGCGTCGCCAGCATCCTCTACCTGATGAAGATGCGGTGGGCATCGAACCCCGCCGCCGACGCGGCTTCCACCGCTCGCCCGGGACTGGGCGGCGCGCTGCGTCGCATCGTCGACCACATCCCGGCGGCCGAGAGCCTGGACCGCCTCGCCTACAAGACCGTTGTCGTCGGCTTCCCGCTCTTCGGCCTCGGCGTGATCTGCGGTGCCATCTGGGCCGAGGCCGCCTGGGGACGATTCTGGGGCTGGGACCCCAAGGAGACGGTGTCGTTCATCGCGTGGGTGATCTACGCGGCCTACCTGCACGCCCGCGCAACCGCAGGCTGGCGCAACACCGCCGCGGCCTGGATCAACGTCGCCGGCTTCGTCGCGATGCTGTTCAACCTGTTCATCATCAACCTGGTCGTCTCGGGCCTGCACTCGTACGCAGGCCTCTGAGCCGTCAGGCGTCGGGCTCCGGGGTCTCGGCCTGCTTCGCCAGAGCCTGTGACTTCACGAGTTTCAGCAGATCGATGAGGGCATCGATCGTGTCCGGGCACAGTGAACCGAGGTCGATCCCGGCCAGGTGGCTGCCGGTGACCTCGAGCATCTCGACATAGTTCTGCTGCTGTCTGACGCGCTCGAGGTCCTCGTCGGGATTGGAGAGGAAATAAGTGACGCTCACGTCGAAGGCACGGGAGATGGCTTCGACGGTGCGGAACGACGGAGTACGAGCTTTGCCGGTGCGGAGCTGCGAGATGTACGCATCCGACAGCGAGTACCCCAAGCGGTTCGCTTTCTCGGCGATCTTCTTGCCGGTGTAGCGGATCCCGTTCTCGTCACGGCTGTGCTCGAACAGGTGACCGATCTTGTCTGCGAAGCTCAGGTCGTCATCGGTCGACGCCCCTTGCGGAGATCGTCCCGGGTTCAACGGCGCCTTCTCTCGGATCATCCATCGTGGAGTCGATGATGAGAAGGACATTACCCTACCCCTGGGTATGTTCCGGCAAGGCTTTCTGAATCTCGTCTCAGGTTTTTGTATATGACGCGGTTCAGCAGATGGCTGACGTCAGAGGTCGTCAGCTTCTCCGCCGTTGGTGTCACGGGTGCGATTGTCGAGGTCACGAAGAAAGTCGGGGTCGTCGTCGGGGCCGACCGGCCCTCTGGAGCGACGCCGTTGACCGCCGGACGGGGAGGCGCTGCCGCCGCCGTCGGGTTGCGGTCCGAACGCACGCCACATCAGGAAACCGATGGCGAGCAGACCGAGAACGGCGAACAGATAAGTCATGGCAACCTCCCGTCAACCAGGGTACGTCAGTTCGTCTGGCAGCCGGTTGAGGTCGCTCGATGGGCCGGCCCGACTAGTGGGTGCGACGGTTCAGGAGTGCGACCACGTCCTCTTCGCGGAAGCGTCGATGGCCGCCCGGGGTGCGGATGGAGCCGAGGATGCCCGAGCTGGCCCAGCGTGCGACGGTTTTGGGATTCACATTGAACATCGCCGCCACCTGGCCGGGGGTCAGGGTGTGCTGGCTGGCGAGTCCCGGGGTGATGTAGGTGGACGCGGTTGTTTCGATGCTGGTCACGTTTCCCCCTGAAACGATGGTGCCCTGTCGGTGCGCCACGGTTTGGCGAATCGGCCCGGCACGTGATGGACGCGTGTTTCATGAATACACGCAAATCGCCCAGGTACTCGAACCGTCAGCCGCAGGTAAAGAGCGTGCAAAGGCCCTCGACGTGCAGGTCTTCGAGGGGTGCCAAGTACTCTGAGGTGGTGAGTGAAGCGCAAGACCCTGCCCCCGGTACACCTACGCCAAGCGGCCGCCCCGCGACCCTGGCGGTCGCCCTGTTCGGTTACACGGTCGCGCGCATGCTGCTCGTCGTGGTCATCGCCGCCGTCATCCTCTTCGGCGGAAAGCTCGTCGGTGTCGACGTGCCGTTCCTCGTGGCCGCAGTCTTCGGCGTGCTGATCGCGCTCCCGCTTGGCATGTACCTGTTCAAGTCGCTCAGGCTGAAGGTCAACGGCGAGATCGCCGCGATCGAGGCCGATCGTCGGGCCCGCCACGACGACCTCCAGTCGCGCCTGCGCGGGGACAAGTGAGGTCGTTCCGAACGGGGCGTCCCGCATGAGGCCGACGCGGGTCGTCGATCATCGGGGAGACCGCGCCTGGGCGCAGAACGCGGTACGGCTGATCGAGGCCGACGCCCGGCGCAGTGCCGACACGCATTTGCTGCGGGTTCCGTTGCCCGCGTGGTCGCGATGGTCCGGGCCCGACGGCGAGGCCGGTGTCGACCTGTACCTGAAGGACGAGTCGACACATCCGACCGGATCGCTGAAGCATCGTCTGGCCCGGTCGCTGTTCCTCTACGCGATCTGCAACGGCTGGGTCACCGAGGGCACGCCCGTCATCGAGGCGTCGTCGGGCTCGACGGCCGTCAGCGAGGCCTACTTCGCCGAGCTGATCGGCGTGCCGTTCATCGCGGTGATGACGTCGAGTACGTCGCCGGCGAAGACCAGGCTGATCGAACGGCACGGCGGCCGTTGTCATTTCGTCGAACATCCCGGCGAGGTCTACACCGAGGCGTTGCGCCTCGAGGCCGAGTTGGGCGGGCACTTCATCGACCAGTTCACGATGGCCGAACGGGCCACCGACTGGCGCGGCAACAACAACATCGCCGAATCGATCTTCGCCCAGATGGCCGACGAGGAGCACCCGGTCCCGACGTGGATCGTGGTGGGCGCCGGTACCGGCGGCACCTCGGCGACGCTCGGCCGCTATGTGCGGTACCGGCGCCACGACACCTGGCTCGCGGTCGTCGACCCGGAGAACTCGGTGTTCCTGCCGGCGTACGAGACCGGAGACGGAACGCTCACCGGTGAGATCGGTTCGCGTATCGAGGGAATCGGCCGGCCGCGCGTCGAGCCGTCGTTCATCTCCCAGGTGATCGACCGGATGATCGGCGTTCCCGATGAGGCCTCGATCGCCACCACGCACCGGTTGTCGGAGATGCTGGGGCGCCGCGTCGGCGGGTCGACCGGCACCAACATATGGGGTGCGTTCTCCCTCGTCGCGGAGATGGTCGCCGATCGTCGGGCCGGCAGCATCGTGACGCTCCTGTGCGATCCGGGTGACCGCTACGCCAACACCTACTTCGACGAGAAGTGGATCGCTGCACAGTCTTTCGATCTGGACCCGGCGAACGGGGTCCTCGATGAGTTCCTCGCGACGGGACGCTGGACGGCTTGAGCCCCGAGCCGCACCAACCCGGTGGGCTACCATCCGGGGGGTGCCGACCGAAACCGTGCGTCCACTCGTCGAGGCCGTCGACCTGGTGCGTGAGTACCAGATGGGTGAGGAACGCGTCCGCGCCCTCGACGGACTGAATCTGACCATCGACGGAGGGCAGTTCGCGTCCATCGTCGGTCCCTCCGGCGCGGGCAAGTCCACGCTGCTGCACATCCTGGGCGCCCTCGACACCCCGACGTCGGGCCGGATCTCCATCGACGGAGTCGATCTCGGTGCGCTCGACGACACTGCCGCGTCGGCCTTCCGGCGCCATCGCGTCGGCTTCGTCTTCCAGTTCTTCAACCTCGTCCCGACCATGTCGGCGTGGGAGAACGTGGCGCTGCCACGACTGCTCGACAACCAGTCGCTGCGCAAGGCCAAACCGCGCGCCGTCGAACTCCTCGAGCAGGTGGGCCTCGGCGACCGCGTCGACCACCGGCCGTCGGAATTGTCCGGCGGACAGATGCAGCGCGTGGCCATCGCCCGGTCGCTCATCATGGACCCGACGATCCTGCTCGCCGACGAACCCACCGGCAACCTCGACTCCAAGACCGGGGAATCGGTGCTGGAACTGCTCGCCGACGTCGCGCACGCCGCGCCGGATCGACTGGTGGTCATGGTGACCCACGACCCCAAGGCGGCTGCGTTCGCCGACACCACGATCACGGTGCGCGACGGGAAGATCGCGGAGTGAGCGACACCCCGCCGGCTGAGCAGCCGACCAGCGCAGCGAGGAGGCGTGTCGAAGCCCTGCTCGCCGGCTTCACCCGTATCCGGCTGCTCAACATCCGCGAGATCCGCACCCACCGGCTGCGGCTGTTCACCTCGCTCGCGGTGGTCATCGTCTCGTCGGCGCTGCTCGTCGCTGTTCTGGGGACCTTCGGTTCGACCTCGGAGTCGGTGCGCGCGTTCAACAATGCGATCTCCGGTTCGGCCGATCTCGAGGTCGCGGCGATCGCCGACAGCGGCGTCGACCAGTCGTTGGCCGGGCAGATCCGCCGCGACGTCGACGGTGTCAAAGCCGTCGTACCGATGATCCGCGGGTCGGTCGTCGTCGACGAGTCGGCGATCCCGCTCATCGGTTCCGACCAGCGCGTCACGTCGCTGTCGGGGAGCCTGCGATCCGCCGTGCAACAGGAGAACTCCGGCTCGATCGACTTCGACCGACTGCGCAACGGCGTCTTCGTCGGGCCGGGACTCGGCCTCGACGTCGGGCAGAAGCTGACGGTCAACGGCGTCGACGTCGAGGTGCTGGAGGTCGTCGACAACGAGCAGGCGGCCGGACTCAACAACGGTCGGTTTCTGTTCGCCTACCTCGACCTCGCGCAACGACTCGTCGGGCTGGAAGGACGGCTCGATTCGATCCTCATCGTCACCGAACCGGGCGTCGATGTCGGTTCGGTGCGCAAGCAGGTCGAGGAGATCGTCGACGGCCGGGCGGTCGTCGTCGATCCGGACTTCCGCGCCAAACAGGCCGAGGTCGCGAGTTCGGTGACGCGCGACGCGACGCTGCTCGTCTCGCTGGTGTCGCTGGTGATCGCGGCGTTCCTGGTCTTCAACACGATGAACATGGCGGTGGCGTCGCGGCGCGGTTCGCTCGCCATGATCCGGGCGTTGGGCGCCAAACGATCCCACCTCGTCGGTGACATGCTGGGCGAGGCTGCCCTGATGGGTCTGGTCGGTGGTGTGGTCGGTATCCCGTTCGGAATCCTCGCCGGCCGCGCGGTCATCGCGAGCCTGCCCGATCCGCCGCCCGACACGGTGGGCACGGTCATCAACTATCATCTCCCGGGGTACGCGCCGGTGGTCGCGGTCCTCGCGTGTGTGATCGCCTGTGTCGCCGCCACATCGCTGGCCGCGCGGTCGGTGTTCTCGGTGTCGCCGGTGGAGGCGATGGCTCCCGTCGAGGTGTCCGACGCGTCGAGACGTCGCGGCCCGGTGGTCGTGATCGCGGCGATCGTGGGTGTCGCCGGGTTGATCGCATCGTGGGTCATCGTGGCCACGGTGCCCGGCCGGCCGGCGATCCTCGCCGGTGTCGTCTATCTCGTGGGTGCGCTGCTGGTGTGCTTCGCGTTGTCGAATCCGTTGACTTGGCTGGTGGTTCGGGCCGCCCGCTGGTTCCGCGGACCGGGTCAGCTGGCGTCGGTCAACACCGAGCGCGCGCCGCGTCGGGCGTGGGCGACGCTCATGACGGTCGCCGTGGCGATCGCCGTGGGCATGGGGACGTCGGGTGCGCTGGACAACCTCGTCTCGTCGATGTCGAAATCGCTGGACGGCCTGGGCGACCCGGACTTCTACGTGTCGTCGTCCTCGTCGGCGAGCCTGCCGCTGGGTCCGATCCTGCCGCCGTCGATCCGCGGCGAGGCCGCGAAGGTGCCCGGGGTGACCGAGGTCGTCGGCGGTCAGTGGGCTGCGGTCAACATCGGCGAGAGCCGAGCGAATGTGCAGGGTCTGGAACCCGGGTCGCGAGCGCCGTTCATGCGGAAGGCGACGCCGGAGTCGGTCGAGCAGGTGCTCGCCGGGAACGGCATCCTGTTGTCGAATGTGCTTGCGCGCGTGCTCGATGTGGGTGTCGGAGACACGGTGACGCTGGCGACGCCGACCGGTCCGCACGACGTCATCGTCCGGGACACCGTCGACTACGTCTCCGTGGACTCCGGGGTCGCCGCGCTGTCGCAGCAGCAGCTGGGGGAGTGGTTCGGACGCGAGGGCGACACCTACCTGCAGGTGATCACCGCACCCGACGCCGACCCCGAGCAGGTGCAGAAGTCGCTCGAAGCGCTGGTCGCGGAGGTTCCGACCACCGGCAACAAACCCATCAGCGTCTACACCGGTGCGGAAGCGCTCGCCGCCACGCAGGCGACCGTCCAGCAGGCGGGTTCGTTCACGGTGGCCATCCAGTGGATCGTCGCCGGCGCCGCCGCGATCGCGCTGCTGAACACCCTGCTGCTCTCGGTGATCGAGCGTCGTCGTGAGTTGGGTGTGCTCCGGGCGATGGGTGCCTCGCGGAAGTTCATCTCGCGCATGGTGCTTGCCGAGGCCGCCGCGGTCGCCATGGTCGGCGCCCTGGTCGGGGTGGTCCTCGGTGCGATGATGCATCTGCTGAGTGACCGAATCTTGAGTGTCACAACGTCGTTGACGGTGATCTATTCGCCACGACCGTCTGCCGCGATGTTCGTCGCGATCGCGGTGGCGCTGTGCCTGGTGGGCGCGTTCCTACCGGCCGTGCGCGCAGCGCGGATGAACATCAGCGAGTCGATTCTGAACGAGTAGGTCCTGCCCGGTGCTGCTGATTTCCGTATGACGTTGTGCCCGGAATCCGGGCACAA
Organism: Gordonia sp. CNJ-863; assembly: GCF_001942325.1. NCBI lineage: Bacteria > Bacillati > Actinomycetota > Actinomycetes > Mycobacteriales > Gordoniaceae > Gordonia > Gordonia sp. CNJ-863. The sequence continues at coordinate 37,588 of NZ_MKKG01000008.1, read as the reverse complement.
CGTCATACGGAGAAAACTCACGACCCGATCAGGATTCGGGCGGCGAGGAGCATCGTCAGCCCACCTCCGATGACCGCCGTCCATCGTCGACCACGGTCGCCGACGAGCGCTGCGCCGAGGAACGAACCGCCCGCGGCGAGAACCAGTTGCCACGCCGCCGAGCCGATCAGTACGCCGAGAACGAATGCGGTGCCAGAGGCCGCCGTGGGTTCGACGACCGCACCGCCGGCCACGAGAGCGGCGAAGTAGATGACCGTCGCGGGGTTGATCGCCGTCACGCCGAACACGCTGACATAGGCGCGGCCGGCGGTGCCGAAGAGGCGTGAGGGCCCGGCATCCGTTGTCCCGCTTCGGCTTCGCCAGCCCGATCGAAGCATCATCGCGCCGAGGACCAGAAGTACGAGGCCGGCCACCCAACGCAGGGGTGTCGCCACACTTCCGACGGCGGCGGTGACTGCACTCCCGCCGATCACCGCCAAGATCGCGTAGAGGGCGTCGACAGTCGCGGCTCCCAGGCCGCCGCCGGCTGCGACCCGCCACCCGCGGTGTGCGCCGGTCATCACTATGAGTGCACCGACGGCACCGACCGGAACCGCGACCGCGAGGCCGGCAACGATCCCACCGAACAGTGCGGTGATCACGAGTGTGCTGCCGAATCCTCCCTGCAGAGGTTCTGCTGCTGCGCGCAGGGCGGGTGCTCGTCGGCGGACCATCCAGCGGCGGTAGGAGTCGTCATGAGCCGTGACGGTAGCAGTGCGACGCTTCGAACGCGCCGTGAGTCTCGTGGTCAGAGCCGTGGCGTCCTCAGATCATCATGGCATTCAGCGGTGCGCCGACGTTCGGTATCGCGGCAAGGATGTTGCGACCGGCTGCTGCCACCTCATCTGCTCGGCGTGGTCGTCGAGCCCTTCCTTCTTGGGGCAGTTTGATCCGGTAGGCGGATCAAACTGCCCCAACTTCTGGCGGAGTCTGTCTCAGGTGAGTCTCCCTGTTCGGACCTCGTACTCGATCTCGTGTCGAACCTGCTCGGCGATCTCCTGCGCCACGTCATACGGAGCTTGTTTCCATCCGTTGTGGTGCTGCCAGTCGAAGATCGCGTCGTCGTAGCGACGTCTGAACTCCTCCTCGAGTCGCTTCTCGCGGTCGAGTTCGGGGAAGCGCGCGGCGAGGTCCTTGAGGGTTGTGCCCGGCGGTGACTTGAGCGCGGCGATGATGTGGGGCTTCAGTCCTTCGAGTTCACTTGACATGGTTTGAATACCTGATTCTGCTAGCGGTCAGTGGCTCGCGCCAGCCCATCCAGGGCTGGGGCTTTGATGTTGACCGTCGGGCGACGCAAGCGTTCTCTCGCAGGGCCGATCGTCAAGCGTGTCGTAGTCCTCGAGAGCCGTCCAATCGCCGAACACGTTCACAGTGGCTGGTTCAGCGCCCCCTTTTGGTCAACCGAAGGGGCGATGCCGGTGCGCCGGTAGGTGAAGAGCGCGCGAAGAATGGGTTTGGGGTTTGGCCCCGTGCTGAAGGTGCAGACGGCCGCTCTGCCGAGCTGATCGGTCGGGGTGGGCGAGGCGTGACGTTGATCTCTCGGTTCGTCTGCTCGCCGCACGGTGTCGGGGAAATCGACTGCGAACAGGTACGTCGTTCGTGGCTCGATGTTCAAGGTGGGTATGTTGTTCACTCTCAGAGTCCAAAGCTCCTGGGCTGCTTCGACGTATCCAGGGGGAACCAGTGCTTGCATCGCGGAGCTGCCCAGATAACTGAAAAGAACGTCGGTCTCGGCTATCGCACGTACGAAGGTTCCGTCCGGTGATTTGAGGTCGAGCGCACGGGTCGGGATCCATCGGAAAGGGAACTGTGACGGGTCTGCACCTTGAGCCGGCGGGGGGCCGGTTAAAGGGAGGTCGTTGGTCTGTGCGTCGCCAGAACAACTGACCATCGGCAGCAGCAAGAGCGCGAGAATAACTGAATAGAAGGAGCGCATAGTTTTTTGTTCCTCCGTCAGCCGACCGGTTTTCCGCCCGGGACGAGTGGAAGCGTGCCTGCCTGCGGTGGTGGTCCGGGTTGGTCGGGTGCGCCGACACCGAGATCGAAGTTGCTGTCGAAGCCCTGTGACATCTGCTCACTCATCCACTTCGTCCACTTGCCTCCATTGGCCTTGTCCCACTCGATCAGCTGTTCGTAGTTTGGCCGGCCTTTTTCGTCGAAGCCCCCAGGGAACTGGTCTTGAAGGGAGGGGTCGGTGGATGCCGCACCAACGAAGTATGCGAACCGAATGGCCTGTGGATCAGTCAACGCAGGAACGTTCACCGAGGCGTAGCGCGCCCTCTCCTCTGCGGTCATTGAATCGAGGTCAGGCGGTCCACCGAACAGTCTCTGTTCGACTTCAGGCGGGACCAGAGCATTGAGCGCGGCTCCGTAGGTGCTCACCGAGGCGACATACCTCAGCATTGTTGCCGCATTCAGCTTGTCCTGATAGTCGCCGACGCGGTCCTTGTATGCGGTCTCGGACAGGTGCGCGATTTCCTCGTCCATGCCATCTCGCATCGCATCCGCCAGGAGTCCGGCAGCCACGCCGAGCTGGGGAAGGTCATGTGCTCCTGCCTGGTACGCCATCGCGAGCTGCCACTGCGCACCGGCCTGGTTGATGATCGCAGCGGCCGCCGGGTCCGAGTCCAAGGCTCGGAAGACGTTCTTGAGCTCTCCTGCGGTCAGTTCTCCGGCACCGTACGTGGGAATACCGGTGGACCCGGTGAATGAGTGCGCGTAGTCGCCGAGGTAGGGGGCAAGCGCGCCCGCCAGCGTCTGTGCGAGGTGCGGGCTGTTGACGCCGAGGTTTCCGCCGATCGACATGTTCGACTCGCGCCGAGGTACTTCCCGAGTGCGGTGGCGGTGTCGGCGGCCGTGCCGGCGTAGTAGGAATTCTGTGGATTGCCGGCGTCGGAACCGACCCACTTGAAGAGATTGTTGACGTTGGTAGCGTTTTCATCCCACTTGTGGCCGAACAGCGCGTCCAGATGACTGTCGGCGTTGAATTTGCCTCCGTCTGAACACGTTACGTCCATATTTGATCCAGTGACGAAGTCATGGATTGCGGCCTTGTCCGGACTCGCGACTCCGATCATCTTGTCAAGGAATCGGGAGGTCTCTTCGGGGGTCATGATCACGTCCCCGAAAGCCCTGCGAGTCGGGTCGCCCTCGAGTGATGCGGTGATCTCTGCCGCCTGCTTCAGGAAGGCCCGGTCGATGTCGGTACCCATTCGAAGCGAATCGTCGCCCGCCAGGAGAAGGTCTGCCAGCGCGTCGAACTCGCCAAGACGCCTGACCGCGGAACCGTGGGCGGAGGGGGCTGTCTGCGCGGGCTTCTCGGTGAGTAGCGTCCGCACGTTGGTCGGCAGGACCGCCATCCCGCCGGCGTCCCCGGCGTCGGTGGACACAGACGGATTGCTCATGATCTGCATTCCGTTGGCGAGCAGGTTTCGAACTGCGGCACTCTGCTCCCCGGTGCCAGGCAGTCCGGTGATCTCCTCGACGGACATGCCGTCCATCCCGCGGAAAAGAGTTCGAAGGAAGTCGTATTGTCCCTGCGGGATGTTGACAGGTTGACCCGCATGCAGCGCCTGTAGTTGCTCCGGTGTCAGGTTCCCGGCGGCGGCGAGCGCGTACATCTGCTCTTGGGTCAGGCCACGGCCGTCTTCCCAGTTGTCCAGGATCTTCGCTGCGCCACCGGCACTCAAACCTGCTGCGGGAGGCGTTAATTGGTCGAGCACGCCGTTTGCGCCCCGGATCGCTGCCGCGATGTCGGTATCGGCCGTGTCGAAATCTCTTGCAACCCCCTCCATCCAGAGTGTCGCGTTCTCGGCGATCCGCGCACGGGTGGCCTTCAACGTTTCGAGTGCGGTGAGTTGCTCGTCGTCTCCGGCGGCTGCGGATTCGGCAAGCGCATAGTTGTATGAGTCGGTGACCTTCCAGTTGTCCGCCACTGAGTAATCGTTTGCCTCGTAGGCCGTTGCGGTCAGCTTCAAGTCGCCTGCCAAGGACGACAAATTTGTGTGCCCGGTGGTGATGGCATTGGCGAGGGAGGTGAAGGTTGCCGAGACCCGCATCAGTTGGGCGTGTTCCCTGTGGGCGCGACTTTCCGCGGCGTTCTTCGCGCCGCCGGACCAGTCCAGCCTGGTGATGGTGTCCCGTGTGGTCTGGGCGTCGGATGCAGTGCGTTCGGCGTAGTCGTTCAGTTCCTCAGCGAGCGTCGTCATCTTGTCGAAGTTGAGCTCGGCGACGATCGACCGGGTGGGGTAGACCATCAGCCGGGCTGACCCGGAAGCGGCCGGTTCAAGTCGACTAGGCCGGCAAGTCGATTGGCCGCGGTGACATCGGATCCCTCGTAGGCGTCAGCAGACTCGTTGAGGATCGACTCCCAAGCAGCCTTGCGACCGCCGAGTGTGGCCAACGCAGACAGCAGGGACGTCTTTGTCTCGGAAAGCGCTGTCCCGGTGTCGAGTTGGTCTACGCCCGCAGCCGCGAAGGTGACCGCGAGCCCGGCGGTTGACGTCGAAGGTGGCCACACCGGCCCAAAGGCGACCGCCGGCGCAAACTTGGTCGCTGCTTTCCGCAACTCGTCTGGATCAACCCTCGTTGTCATCGCAAACTCCCCCCGCAGTTTGTTGCATGCTAGCCGACTCGTGGACTGGTCGATGTGCAGCCATCCACAGGCAGTTGGGGTCGTCAATAATTCTTGACAACATCAAGATGTCAACATAACCTGACACCATGCACGCCGACCAGAAGACCGAAACGCCGGACGACGCCCAGGGCGCTGACCTCGCAGGTGATGCCGCGAGCAGCGACCCCGCGAAGGGCCTGGCTGCGGTTCGGGCGCTACGCACACTGGCTGACCGGCTCGAAGAAGTTCAGGTCGCCAACGCTCGGGCCAATGGCTGGAGCTGGCAGGCGATCGCCGAAGTGCTGCAGATCAGCCGGCAGGCCGTGCATCAGAAGCACTCACAACGTGAGGTCCGCGAGGGCGGACCCGAAGGAGTCAAAGATGTTCGAACGAATCACTCGTGATGACAAGATGCTGCTGGCTTTCGCCACGCAGGAGGCCGCCGACCTCGGCCATCGGCAACTCGGCAACGATCACCTGATCCTGGGCATGCTCTGCAACGCCCGGAGTCCGCTGTTCTCGATCCTCGCCGATCAGGGGCTGACCCTGGCATCGGCGCGGGAAGTGGTGCGCAAGTACCACGACGAGCACGCCGACCAGGCCGATGTGACGGACACCGACGACGAGTCGGCGCGCCGGCGCTACGAGGAGGACCGGGAAGCGCTGCGCAGCATCGGGATCGACCTCGACAAGGTCCGCGAAGCCGTTCGCGGACGATTCGGTGAGGACCTGTCCGACGGCTGGGGCGAACGCCCCGGACGGGGGCCGGGCCGACGAGGAGGCCCCGACGGGGGTCGTGGACGCGGCCGAGGACACGGACGCCGGCACGGGCACGGTCACGGACCGCACCGCGCTCGCGGACCCCGCCCCGATTGCGGGCCAGAAGGTTTCGACCCGCGCTTCGGCCCCGAGGGTGCCGGCGGCTTCGGACCCGGACCGTTCGGTCCCGGTGGACCCTTCGGCCCCGGCGGCGAGGGACCCTGGGAACCGGGTCGTGGCCGTCGTGGTCCGCGCGGGCGGGGTAACCGCCCTCGGTTCGCGTCGGCCACCCGCGCGGTGTTCGCCCGGGCGGTCGAGATCGCCCGCGAACGCGGCGACCGCCAGCTCCGCGGCGAGTACCTGCTGCTCGGCATCATCGACGCCGCCGACGAGGCTTCGCGGACGCTGATCGAATCGGCCACCACCGCAGATGAACTCAAGGCCGCCGTGTGGGCGAGCCTGCCCGAGGTCGACGCGGAGGTCTGATTCCCGATACGAAGAAGCCCGCCCCGGAGCAGATCCGGAGCGGGCTTCTTCGCCGGCAGACTATGAGGTCAGTGCCAACGCCACCGCGGTGACGACCGCCCACGCCAGCATCGCCTTGCCGGTCGTCCCGATCGACGGGATCAGCGCCGGACCCTGTGCCCCGGTGCGGACCGGCGTGTACGCCTGCCACAGCAGTGGGAACGTCAACAGCCCGACGAGCGCCCACGGGGTCGCGAAGGCCAGCGCCACGCTCATCACGAGCGGGGCCATCAGCAGGACGGCGAAGAGGATTCGGGTGCGGGGGTCGCCCAACCGGACGGCGAGGGTGATCTTGCCGCTCTCGGTGTCGGAGGGGATGTCACGCAGGTTGTTGACGACCAGCACGCTGCAGGAGACCGCGCCGACACCCACCGCGCAGGCGAGGCCGACCAGGTCGACGCGGTCCGACGTCACGAACTGGGTTCCGAGCACCGCGACCAGACCGAAGAACACGAACACCGCGACCTCGCCCCAGCCCGCATAGCCGTACGGCCGCTTACCGCCCGTGTAGAACCAGGCACCCGCGATGCACACCGCACCCACCACGACCAGCCACCAGGCCGTTGCGATCGCCAGCACGAGACCGCACACCGCCCCGATGCCGAAGCAGATGAACGCCGCGGCCTTCACCGAACCCGGGGACGCCAGACCTGAGCCGACGAGGCGCAACGGACCGACACGGTCGTCGTCGGTGCCGCGCACTCCGTCGGAGTAGTCGTTCGCGAAGTTCACGCCGATGATGAACGCCATCGCCACGGCCAGCGCGAGCCCGGCCTTCCACCACGAGATCCCTCCCCATCCCGAGGTGCCGTGGAGCGCCGCTCCGACGCCGGCCACGACGGGCGCCACGGCATTGGGGAGAGTCCGCGGGCGTGCGCCCTGAATCCACTGCGATGCGGTTGCCACGGATCGATCCTGCCACGCCGCCGGATCGCCGCCGACCACCCCATCAGATGTCGCGCATCGTTGCGACGCGCGACACGACACGCGACATCTGTCTTCGGCCGTCCACGGCCGGAACCGCACCGACCTGCGGATACGTCTGATGAGAGTGCGTACTCCACCGAAACTGCGGGCCGTTGCCCTCGAACACGACGGTGTCATCACCGCCGGCGAGGCACGCGATCACGGACTGGATCGCTCGGCGGTGCACCGTCGGGTGGCCGCCGGCGAATGGGTCCGTGTCCGACCCCGGCTGTACCGACTCGCCGACCACCCTGTGACCGACCGCACCACCACCCGGATCGCGACGCTGTCCGTCGGTCCCTCGGCGATCCTGTCGGGACTGGCGGCGGCATGGTGGCATGGCATCGTCGACGACCCGCCCGCGACGATCACCGTCACCGCTCCCCGCGGACGGCACGGTCCACCGGTCAAGGGGGTGCGCATCATCAACCGGTCCCTCGACGACGCGGATATCCTCGTCCGAGGAGACCTGCGGGTCACCGGAATTGCGCTGTCGGCGCTCGAAGGGGCGGTCGAACAGGGGGCCGGGGTGATCGACTCGGCGCTGCAACAGCGTCGGATCACCGTCGATCGACTGGAGGAGGCCTACCGACGTCGGTACCGCTGTGTCGGAGCCGCCGAGATGGGACCAATGGTCGAATTGCTGGAGTCCGGCGCACGATCGGCCGCGGAGCGGCTCGCGGTGACGATCCTCGACGACGCGGGGATCGTCGGCTGGGTCGCCAACCATCCCAGTTGCGGGTACGAGATCGATCTCGCGTTCCTCGAGCAGATGGTGGCGGTGGAGCTCGACGGCTTCGCGTTCCACCGGGACGCCGGGACGTTTCAGAACGACCGCACCCGACGGAACGCGCTGATCGCGGCCGGCTGGACTGTTCTGAACTTCACCTGGAGTGACCTGACGGAACGGGCCGGCTACGTCGCGTCGACCATCCGTCAGGCGATCAGCGTCGCGGCTTGACCGCAGTTGTCGCGAAAGGTGTTGCGGCCCGACACGATCCGCGACACCTACGAAGAGAAGCGACGCCGCAACTCGCGCCGGTCGGGTTTACCCGGACCGCGCAGCGGCAGCTCGTCGACCTCGATGACCTCGCGCGGCGCCGCAAACCGGCCGAGTCGTTCGGCGACCGAACCACGAATCCGGTTGGCGTCGAGGAGCTCTCCGCGCCGTGCGACGACCACCGCGACGACCCTTTCGCCGAGACGGTCGTCGGGGAGCCCGACGACGACGCATTCGGCGACCGACGGGTCCTCGGCGATCACGGCCTCGACCACCTGCGGCACGACGATGAGTCCGCCGGTGGAGATCGCCTCGTCGGCGCGCCCGACGATCGACAGGACACCGGCGTCGAGGCGACCGAGGTCGTCGGTGCGGAACCAACCGGACTCGGCGAAGGTGGGATGATCCGGCAGATTCCGGTAGCCGTGGGCGACCATGGGGCCGCCGAGGATGACGCGACCGACACCGTCGGGCGACGGCTCGTCGATGCGGATGGAGACGCCGTCGAGCGGGATGCCGTCGTAGACGCAACCGCCTGCGGTCTCACTCATCCCGTAGGTGCGGACGATGGGGAGTCCCTCGTCGACGGCCCGGTGCAACAGGGGAGCGGGGGTCGCCGCACCGCCGACGAGCAGGCCGTCGGCGGAGCGCAGCGCGGCGGTCGCCCGTGGTGAGTCGAGGACCTTGATCAGCTGCGTCGGCACGAGTGAGGTGTAGCGACGGGGCCCGTCCAGCCGCTCGAGCGCATCGGCGAACGCGTCGGCGTCGAAGCCCACAGCCAGGTCGAGGACGGCGGGTGTGTGTCCGGAGGCGAAGGCCCGCAGCAGGACCTGCAGTCCGGCGATGTGATGCGGGGCGAGGGCCAGGAGCCAGTTGCCCGGGCCGCCGAGGCGGTTCGCGGTCGCCCGCGCCGACGCGGCCAGCGTCGCCGGGGTGTGCTGAGCCCCTTTGGGAATGCCGGTCGACCCCGACGTGGAGACCACGAGCGAGACCTCGTCGGCGATCGGCTCACCCACCGCCAGCGCTTCGGTCAGAAGCGCTGTCTCGCGGGCGTCGTCGGGGGTGGGGACGATCGCGACCGAACCGTCGAGCACCGCCAGCAGCTCGTCGCGTCGGTCCACGACCTCCGGCCGAGAGGGAAGGGAAAGAGCGCGAAGAGTTCTCAGGACTCGGCCCGATTCGCGTCGGGTCCGTCGAACGGCCAGCCCGACGATTCCAGGTGACGGCGCACGCGGGCGATGTCGTCCTCGTGCGGTAGCTCGCGGGTGACCTTGGTGATCGCGACGGCCGCGTCGATCTGGGAGATCGGCTCGGGAGGTGGCGGCGACTGACGGATCAGCCGCGACGACACCTCCTGCACCTCGTCTTCACTGAGCTGACGGCGCAGGAGGGCGACGAGTGGAATGTAGTCGCCCTGGGGTACGCCGTCGGGATATCCGGTGCGCAGCCATTCGATGATGCGGTAGAGCAACTGTGGGCGGTCCACTCCTCACCCCCTTTCTTCGACGGGACGCAGGTGCGTCGGGCGCGTTGCGGTGACGCGGATGCGTACCCACTCGGCGTGATTGTAGGTTTCGGCGCCACGCGGTCGGTCCTCGGTGTCTGCGGAGCGCGATGTCAGGGTCGGCTGGACACCAGCGGCCAGCCGACGGCGGCGAGACGTCCGGCGACCTGGTTGACCTCTTCGGGCGTCGGGGGTTCGCTGGTGACCCGCTTGATGGCGTCGCTGATCTGGTTCTCGGTCACCGGTTCCCGGGGGCCGTACTCCTTGACCAGTTGCAGTGCGACGGCAGTGACCTGCTCATCGGTCAGCACACGCGTGAGGAGCGCCATCAGGGGCGGGAAGTCGGTGCGCGAGACACCTTGGGGATAGCCCTTGCGAATCCAGTTGATCACCGATTCGAAGAGCGGGGTTTCACTGCTCATGATTGATCGCGTCTCCGGCTCTTGCACATCTGGAACAGCTGTTTACCCGGGTGGGGTCACTTGTAACCAAACGGGAAGAGCTTGATGCCGGTGTGGAAGTAGAGGGTCTGCCGGGTGATCCACAGCAGCGCGGTGAGGATGACGAGTGCGACGACGGCGAAGATCGCGTAGCCCAATACGCGCATCGCCGGGTTGCCCTTGATGACCGAACCGTCGATGACCTCGTCGGAACCCTGCTCGTGGACCCGGAGGCCGACCGCGAACAGTGCCGGGAGGCCGGCGCCGAAGATCAGGCCGACGACCAGCACCTTGGCGATCGCCTCGACGATGTCCATCTCAGCAGGGTCCTCTCGTGTGCTCGTGTTGTGGTCGGCCCGTGACGATCAGGCGGACCGGGCGGTGGTGTCCGGGGTGGCCCCGGGATCGGTCGGCAGCACCGAGCCGGTGGTCTCGTCCCAGTCGTCGTTGACGTTGCCCGCGTCGACCTTGTTCTGCTGCGCGCGCCGGTACATGTAGGCCGACGCCGCGATGAGGAGGCCGAAGATCGCCACTGCGCCCGCGACGTCGCCGAGCAGGTGGGCGATGTAGAACGATGCCGCGCCGACGAGTCCGGCCGCGGGCAGGGTGGTGAGCCACGCCACGGCCATCCGGCCGGCGACAGCCCAGCGGACCTGTGCGCCGCGTTTGCCGACGCCGGAGCCGAGGATCGAACCGGTGGCGACCTGCGTGGTGGACAGCGCCATCCCGGCTGCGCTGGAGGTCAGGATGATCGCCGCGGATGAGGCCTCGGCGGCCATGCCCTGCGGGGAACTGATCTCCACCAGGCCTTTTCCGAGGGTGCGGATGATGCGCCAGCCGCCGAGGTAGGTGCCGATCGCGATGGCGACGGCACAGCTCGCGACGACCCACAGGGGGAGTCCGTGGCTGACGGTCGAGGCGTCGAGATGGCCGGTGACGATCAGGGCCATCGCGATGACGCCCATGGTCTTCTGCGCGTCACCGGTGCCGTGGGCGAGCGAGACCAGTGAGGCGCTGGCGATCTGGCCGTATCGGAAACCCTGTTCCTTGCGGCTCTCGGCGAGGTGACGGGTGATCGTGAAGACGAGCCAGGTTCCGCAAGCGGCGACGAGGCAGGCGATCACCGGGGCGAGCAACGCGGGCACGATGATCTTGCCGAACACCCCGTGCCAGTTCACGCCGGAGAGCCCGATGGCGGCGATCCCGGAACCGATGAGGCCGCCGAACAGGGCGTGCGAGGAACTCGACGGCAGGCCGAAGAGCCAGGTGAAGAGGTTCCAGAGGATGCCGCCGATGAGTCCGGCGAAGATGATCAGCAGCGCGGTCGTCGGGGTGATGCCGGCGACGATCTCGCCGGCGTCGGGGCCGGAGGTCTGCTGGATGTTGAGGACTTCTTTGGTGATGGTGGCGGCGACCTCGACCGAGAGGAAGGCGCCGACGAGGTTGAGGATGGCGGAGAGTCCGACGGCGACTTTCGGTTTCAGGGCGCCGGTGGCGATCGAGGTGGCCATGGCGTTGCCGGTGTCGTGGAAGCCGTTGGTGAAATCGAAGCCGAGGGCCGTGATCACCAACAGCACCAGGATCAGCATTTCGCCGCTCATATTTTCATCATGAGGGCTGGGCATCGAAATTCCTAAACGTCTCGGCACGGTTTCGTGGGGATTCGTTGTCTCCTCGGCGTGTCGCGCTTGTTGTCGCAGTTCAGCACCGGTGTGTCGTCCGTCGCTCTCCGGGGCGAACGAACGCTCGGCCGGGCATGGTGGAACCGGCGGTCGCTGTGGAAGAATCCGACGCCATGACATCGATGAAGCTGGGCATGCCGATCAACTACGCGGGCGACTTCCGCGAGACCATCAACAATCTCGCCGACTTCGAGGCTGCGGGTGTGGAGCGGATCGCGGTGCCGGAGGCCTACAGCTTCGACGCGGTCTCCCAGCTCGGCTTCATCGCCGCGAAGACCGAGAAGATGGAACTGCAGACGGCGATCCTGCCCATGTACTCGCGCACCCCGACCAATCTCGCGATGACCGCGGCCGGCCTCGACTACATCAGTGGCGGCCGCGCGGTGCTCGGCATCGGGGCGTCGGGACCGCAGGTCATCGAGGGCTTCCACGGCGTGAAGTACGACTACCCGCTGGGCCGCGCGCGCGAGCACGCGGAGATCTGTCGCATGGTGTGGCGCCGCGAGAAGCTGAACTACCAGGGCAAGCACTACACCCTGCCGCTCGACGAGGAGCACGGCGGTTCGGGACTCGGTAAGTCGCTCAAGATCATCAACCATCCGGTCCGCGAGAACATCCCGCTGCTGTTGGCCGCCATCGGGCCGAAAAACATCGAGCTGGCCGCGGAGATGTTCGACGAGCTCCAGCCGATCCTGTTCCACCCGGAGCAGATCGACGCCGCATTCGGCGAGTCCCTGGCCGCAGGCAGGGCCAAGCGCGACCCGTCGCTGGGCGAGCTCGGCATCGTCGTGCAGGCCACCGCGCGGGTCTCCGATGACCCGGAGCAGATCAACAACGCCAAGGAACTCGTCCGCCACCACGCCGCGCTCTACATCGGCGGCATGGGTGCCCGCGGCAAGAACTTCTACAACCAGCTCGCCATCCGGTACGGCTACGTCGACGAGGCGAAGCTCATCCAGGACCTCTACCTCGACGGCAAGAAGGTCGAGGCCGCCGCGGCCGTCCCCGAGGAGCTGGTGAACGCCATGTCGCTCATCGGTTCCAAGTCTCAGGTCGCCGAGCGCGTCGCCGCGTTCCGTGCGGCCGGAGTCACCTGCATCCTGGCCTCGCCGACCGCGCCCACGCACAAGGAACGGGTCGCCGAGGTCGAGGCGTTGCGCGACATCTTCAACGACTGATCGCCTGTCCCGCGAGAGGGTCTCAGGCATATCCCGGTACGGCGGCCTTTCCGAGGCCGCCGTTCTGGTATGCGTAGACCGACGCGCCATCTCCCGGACGAACGCGCACTTCTTCTGCCTGACGCCGACCCGGCGTGAAAGAGAGTGCCCGAATTTTCGAGGCTGATGCGAATCGCCGGGGGCAGCGTATTCCGCATCGGGCGGTCGAAACACTCGCGAGTCGCCGAACCCGTTCCGATCGACCATGGGGAGACGGGTACGAGGGTGTCCCTCGCGCGGAGGACAGACTTCCGCCCGATTTTCGCAACAGTTCGCAGTGCATACGAGAAAGTGAATTAAGCGAGATAGCGAACCCCATTCCGTTCGCTCGCCTGATTGCCGGCCGAACGATTCGGCGGTATTCGCCGGCCGCCGATTTGATACGGGTGCCCCCGAGTTGTGAGGCGCCAACCCGTCCCATAGGCTCTTGGTATCCGCGCGGCGCTGAACGGTATTCGCCCAGGGTTAGGCGGCTGCTGGAGACGACGGCACCGAACGTAAACCGGTGTGCCGCGCGGTTACGGCCGGTTCTGGCGTACAGATGACAGCAGTCGGACTTGACGAGGACGGCGCGTGGTGAGTGGTGAGGCAGGGCGTTGAATTCCACCGTGTTGAATTCCGGCATGTCGAATCCATTGACGCATAATTCGGCGTCGAGGAGGGTTTCTTCCGGAAGGGGACTCATTCACACCACGACTTTCCCGCGACCCGCATCCTATTTCGAGAATTCGGGATCTGCTGATTCGTTTTCGTGGGTTCGTGATTGTGTGATTTCGGTGGTGGGGCCACACCGTGGGTCGGGGGGATCAGACGGTCGGCGTGCCCCATGAGTTCCTGGTCCCACGGACCGGGTGAGCGCCAGGCGGGTCGACGATGAGCGACCCGAACCCGCAGCGCGAGACTCCCATTGCCGGCGTCGCCCGCCGCTTCCGGCTCAGTGCCGCGCAACGAGCCCTGTGGTTCACCCAGCAGGCGGCACCAGATGTGCCGATCAACGTCGCGCAGTACGTCGAGATCGACGGGCCGATCGACGTCGAACTCTTCCTGCGCGTGACGAGCGAGGTGGTGCGTCGCGCCCAGTTCACGCAGCTGAGGTTCGAGGACACCGACGACGGGCTGGTGGGCGTCTACGACCCGTCGCTGCACTACTGGGCCGACGTCGTCGATCTTCGGGATCGCCCGGACCCGCGGGCGGCCGCCGAGGCGATCATGCGCGAAGACTGTGCGCGACCGCTGGACCCCCGGGTCGACCGCACCGCCCGCGGCTGTCTCTTCCGACTCGGCGACGAGAAGTTCTTCGTCTACAACCGCGGCCACCACCTGCTCTCGGACGGGGTGGGCGGCAAGGACCGCATGGTCGAGGCGATCGCCGCCTATCACGCCGCGGTGACCGGCGGCACGCCTCCGGCCGTCAAACCGGTGGACCTCGATCTGCCTGCGCGCGCCGACGACGAGTACCGCGCATCGCGACGCTTCGACACCGACCGGAGTCACTGGCGACAGGCCATGGCCGGGGTGGGGATCCCCGCATCCCTCGCGCACCGGCGCGGGGAACCGGAAGCCGTCTCGCGACGGATCGTCGCACCGGTCGACACCGAGACGATGGGCCTTCTCCGGCATGCGGCCGAGCAGCATTCGACGATCCTGCCGAACGTCCTCGTCGCCGCGTTCTCGGCCTACCTGGCCCGGGCCGCCGCCGACGGCGACGAGGTGATCTTCCAGTTCCCGGTCGCCGCCCGGACCACCGCAGCGCTCCGGTCGACGCCGCTGCCCGTCTCGAATGTGGTTCCGTTGCGTACCGGCGTCGCGGGGGAGGCGTCGGTCGCCGATGCGCTGGCCACCACACAGGCGGCACTCCTCGGCGCGCTGCGGCACCAGCGTTACCGCGGCGAGGACATCTGGGCCGATGTCGCCGCCGACGAGACCAGCGGACGCGTACGGCGCACCGCGGCGCAGGAGCGGTCCGGTCCGATGCTCAATCTCATGCTCTTCCAGCGCGAATTCCCCTGCGGAGAGGCGCACGGCACCTTCCACATCCTCACGGTCGGCCCCGCCGAGGATCTGACGATCAACATCGTCCCGGTCGCCGGCGACGACCGGGACTCGGTGCTGATGATCGGGGTGGAGGCCAACCCCAATCGCTACGACGACGCCGAGGTCGCCGAGCATCATCGACAGTTCCTCGCGATGCTGCGCACCTTCGCCGATGCCCTTCTGCAGGCGCCGGACACCCGCATCGACGATCTCCCGCTCGCAGACCCGGTGGCGGTGGTCCGCGGCGCGGCCCTCGGATCCGCGCCGGCCACCGTGCCCGAGGCGCTCGCCGTCGCGACCGCGCGTCACGCGCACGGGCCGGTGATCGACGAGCCCCGCACCCGACCGATCACGTTCGACCGGTTACACGGCCGCGCAGTGGATCTCGCCACCCGACTCCGAACCGCCGGCGCGGCTCCGGGGACCGCGGTGGGTATCGCGTTGCCGCCGGGCGTCGACCGGCTGACCGCGTGGTGGGCGGTCGGGGTGAGTGGTGCCGCACTCGTCCTGCTCGATCCGATCGCGCCGCGTGCGGCCGTCGCGACGCTGCCGGTGAGCGCACGTCCCGCGCTCGTCATCGCCGCACAGTCCGAGGACGCCCCGGCGTCGGACTCGGGTCCGCGCCTCCTGACACTCACGGACCTCCATGGGCTCGAGGCTTCCGCAGCGCCGGTCCGTCCACCCGAATCCGAGGACATCGCTTGCCATCTCGCGATCACGGAATCCGATTCCGGGGTCGGCACGACCGTTGCGGTGCCCCAGCGCGCGGTGGCCGCGCTGATCGCCACCGGACTGTTCGACGACCGGTCGACCGATCTCGAGTACGGCCGCCTCCTCTTCGACGCTGCCGCCGGGTCGTCGGCCGCCCATCTGGAGATCATCGCGGCGGCCGCGCACGGTCTGCGGCTCGTCGTGCCCGGTGCGGACACCGCGTCGGTCACGCACGTGATCGCGACGCCGGGAGATGTCCCGGCGCTCAGCAAGCAGGGGCCGATGACCTCGCTCCTGGTGGCGGGGGAGGACATCGCGCCGGCCGCTCTGGTGCGTCTGGCCTTCGGTCGAGAGGTGTCGGCGCCGTACTGTCCGCGCGGCGCGTTCGGTCCGGTGACGGCGAACCGGCGGATCGCCCCCGACGCCGCCGTCGACCACCGATTGCCCAGTGGTACACCGCGTCCCGGCACCGAGATCGCCGTTCTGGACCGCTGGCTGCGACCGGTTCCGGCCGGGATCACGGGCGACGTCTATGTGACCGGTCCGCAGGTGATCCGGGGCGTCGCCGACGACCCGGTCGGCACCGCGGCCACCCTCGTGGCGTGCCCGTGGGACCGGGGAGCACGGATGCTGCACACCGGCGACCGCGGCCACTTCGACCCGGGCACTGCCATGTTGGTGATCGACCACCGCGCAGGCGATGTGGTGACCCTCGGCGGCGTGCGGATCGATCTCGCGGCGCTCGACCGGGCGGCGGGACAGGTCGCCGGTGTCGGGTACGCGGTCACAGTGGTGACCTCGGGCGGACTCGACGTCGGCGTCGTCTGCGACACCGACGACGCCGACCACCAGCGTGTCCGGGCCGCTGTCCGGCGCCGGGTGGACGGCGAGGTGCCCGCATCGACCCGACCCCGCCGCGTGGTGATCCTCGACGAGTTGCCGACCGATTTGACCGGCAACGTGGACCGGCATGCGGCGGCCGGACTGATCGCGGAGGTACGCGAGACACCGGCAACGTATCGGCCGCCGGTGACGGCCACCGAGGTGGCGGTCGCCGACGCGGTGACCGAGGTGCTGGGCGTATCGCGTCCGTCGATGGACGACGAACTCGTCCGATTGGGCGCCACCTCACTGGGATTCATGCAGCTCGGTACCCACCTCGGCAGCAGGTTGCGCGTGGTGGTCGACATGCGCGACCTGGCGGCGGTGACGACACTCGGCGAGCTCGCCGCGGTCGTCGACGCAGCCGTCCCGAGGCGGACGACATCCACCGGCGGGGTCGTCTCCTATCGGCCGACCCGCGCCCAGCAGGAGATCTGGTTGCTCAACCGCGCCGACCCTCGTGCGACGGTGTATCACCTGCCCGTGCGTCTCACGCTCGCCGAACACATCTCCGCCGACGCTGCTCGAGCCGCCCTGGTCGACGTGGCCACCCGGCACGAGGCACTGCGGACCGTGTACCCGGAGGTAGACGGGGAGCCGGTCGCACGGGTTCGCGGCCGGGCCGAATCTGCCGCTGCCGCACCGATCACCAGCGCGACCCTGAACCCGGCGGGCGTCGATCTCGCCGTGTCGGCGCCGTTCGACCTGCGGACCGGAGTCCCGTGGCGAGCGGTACTCGACGAGACCCGCGAGGCCGTCGAACTGGTTCTCGTCGCCCATCACATCGCCGTCGACGAATGGTCGCTGCACATCGTGCTGGAGGACTTCGCCCACGCCGTCCGTGCGCGTGCGGCCGGTGCGGAACCCGTCTGGGAGACCGAAGCGGTCGCGTTCAGTGAGGTCCTGGAAGCACGACCATCCGGCCCTGCGACTGCGACGGCGACCACAACTGCGAACAGGGCTGCTGCAGAGGTTTTCTGGACCCGGTTCCTCCGCGATGCCCCGGAACGTCTCGCACTGCCCGAACCCCCGGTGGGCGATCCCGCGGCGTCCGGGCTCACCGCCGGACCCGCGGTCCACACGAGCCGCCGGATCGATCGTGCGGTCACCGATGCCGCGTCCGCGCGGGCGCGAGAGAGCGGCACCACCGTCAACACGCTTCTGTGCGTGGCCCTCTCGGCAACCCTCGCCGAGTTCACCGACTCCGACGACGTCGTGCTGTCGATGCCGGTGTCCGGCCGGTTCACCAGTGAGGAACTCCGCCCCGTCGGCATGTTCGTCGAGACGGTGCCGGTGCGGGTGGCCGGTGCTCGCCAGACCCCGATCGCCGAAGCGCTCGCGGGCGCCGGCCGCGATCTCGGCACGGCCGTCACGTTCGCCGACACCGGACCGACCGGACTGTCCGACGTCATCTTCGCCTACCATGCGACGGCACCCGATCTCGTCGCCTCGACGGTCTTCGCCGGCGGGGAGACGTTGCGCACCGGCGAGGCGCGAACCGCGTTGGAATTCACCGTGATCGACGACGGGAACGGGCTGTCCGTCACTCTGACGATCGCCGAGCACCGAGTCGACGTGGCGTCGGCCGGTCGGCTGCTCGACAGGTTCGTCGAGGCCGTTGCGGCTCTGGGCGCCTCGGCACCGGACACGTTGATCGCCGAATGCCTGTCGCCGGGGCCGGTCGCCGATCCGGGCACCCGCCGGACCGCCTGCGTCGACCCCGTTCGCGCCCTTCTCCGCCACGCCTCCGCAGCCCCCGAGGCGACCGCGGTCATCGCCGGTGAGGAGACGCTCGACTATCGCACTCTCGTGGACCGGGCGCGCGCGCTGGCGGCGCACCTGCGGGAGTTCGGGGTGCGGCCCGGCGACCGCGTGGCACTGCTCATGGACCGACGCGCGGACACCGTGGTGGCGATCGTCGGGACCCTCCTCGCCGACGCGGTCTATGTTCCGATCGATCCGGACCATCCGCAGGCGCGCATCGACCTGATCCTGGCCGGGACCGCCCCGGCCGCGATCGTCGACAGCCGTCTCCAGGTGACGGCCGGGGTGGGTCATCAACGCGCGCAGACGATGCCGGGCGCGCGTATGTCATCCACACCTCCGGTTCCACCGGCCTGCCGAAGGCCGTGGTGGTGACCCGGCAGAACGTGGCCGCGTTGATGGGGGCGGGCCTCGACCTCATCGACGCCTCCCCGCGGGACGTCTGGGCCTGGGTGCACTCGTACGCCTTCGACTTCTCGGTGTGGGAGATCCTCGGTGCGTTGGCATCCGGCGGCAGCGTCGTCGTGGTGGACCATGCGACGGTCCGGGACCCGCGGGCACTCGCCGCGGTGATCGACCGGCACGGGATAACGATCCTGTCGCAGACCCCGACCGCGTTCAGCGGGATCGTCGACCTGGCGACGACCACCAGAGCGGCGGGGGTCCCGGCCCCGCCGGAACTGACGTCACTGCGGGCCGTCGTCTTCGGCGGTGAGACCCTCGCGCCGAACACGTTGGGCGCATGGGCCGCCGAGCATCCCCGCACCCGCCTGGTCAACATGTACGGCATCACCGAGACGACCGTCGTGCTCACCGCCGCCGACGTCGACCTCGACGACGAGCGCAGCATCATCGGCACCCCGTTCGACGGCGTCGGCGCGATGGTGCTGGACCGGCGCCTGCGACCGGTGCCGACCGGTGCGGCCGGCGAACTGTATCTCGCCGGCGAGCAGGTCGCGCTCGGCTACCTCAACGCACCGGGGCTCACCGCGACCCGATTCGTCGCGGACCCGTCGGGTAGCGGTCGACGGATGTACCGCACCGGCGACCGCGTCCGCGAGGTCGCTCCGGGTCGTTTCGCCTACCTCGGCCGCAACGACGACCAGGTCCAGATCCGCGGCCACCGTGTGGAACTCGGTGAGATCGTCTCGACCCTGCGCGCGATACCGGGCGTGGGCGATGCGCGCGTCCTGGTACGACCGGGCCGACGGGCGGGCGACGAGCACCTGCTGGCCTTCGTGACCGAGGACGGCCTCGCCGACTTCGACGTCCTCGACGACCTCGACGAGGCGACGATCCTGGCCGCCTGCGCCGCCCGGCTGCCGGGGCACGCGGTGCCGTCCCGCGTCGCGATCGTCGACGGTTGGCCGATGACCCGGACCGGAAAGATCGACCGGGACAAGCTTTTTGCGAGCATCACCGACACCGCCCCGCCGGTCGGACGGGCGCTCGGTCCGATCGAGGAGACGGTGGCGTCGGCGATCCGTGCGGTCGTCGGTGAAGATGCCGGTCATCTCGGTGCAGACACGAACTTCTTCGCAGCCGGCGGCACCTCGCTCTCGGCGGCACGTCTTGCCGCCACTCTCGCCGGGATGGGCCACCGCATCGAGGTGGCCGATGTCTTCGAGTACCCGACCGTCGCGGAACTGGCGGCGCGGATCGCGGCTGCGGTTACTTCGCCCGTGCTGTCGCGGGTGTCCCTGCTGTCCGATGACCGAGAGATCCCCGCGGATCTTCCGCTCACGCCGGAACAGCTGGACGTCTGGTTGCGGTGGCGAACCGAGCCGGAGTTCACCGGCTACCTCCTGCCGCTGGCGCTGCCGATCGACGCGAGCCCCGCCGATGTGCGACGCGCCCTGGCCGCGATCGTGACCCGGCACGACGCCCTGTGTACCGGGTTCCCGCTGCGCGACGGGGTCCCGGTACAGCATCGATGGGACGACGCCGACGTCCTCGACCATCTGGAACGGCAACTCGGTCTGGAAGTCGACTCGACGCCGGATGTGACCGCCGTCCTCGCCTCGATGGCCACCCCCGTCGACCTCGCCGCCTCGCTTCCGTGGCGGGTACGGATCGTGGAGATCGACGGGTCCAGGTGGCTTGTCGGGGTGATCCACCACATCGCCGCCGACGGCGAATCCTTCGCGATCCTCGCCGGTGATCTCGACACCGCCCTGGCCGGAGCGCCGCTGCCCGCGAGCGTGACGGATTATCGGCGGTACTCGATGTGGCGTGCCGAGACGCTCGAGGCGAGGCGGGCGGAACTGACCGCGTTCTGGCGGACGGCGTTCACCCGACCGGTCGACCAGCTCCGCCTGCCCGAGGTGAATCTGCAGGCGGAAACCGTTGCCCGCGAGGCGGAGACGATCGTGCATCGTGCGCACGGGCAGCTGGACGCGACCGTCACCGCATCGCTCGACGAGCTGACCGTGGCGCGGTCGACGACCCCGTTCATCGCCACCCACACCGCGCTGGCGGCGGTCCTGGCGAGGCAGTCGGGTGCCGGGGTGGTGACCATCGGCACCGCGCTGTCCGGCCGTCTCGACCCGGGCCTCGTCGGTGTGCCCGGCCTGTTCGCGCGTGCGGTGCCACTGCACACGCCGATCGATCCGGCACTGTCCTTCGCCGAACTCCTGGCGCAGGTGACCTCGGTGGACCTGGGCGCCTTCTCCCATGCCGACCTGCCCCTCACCGAGATCTCGGAGATCGCCGATCCCGGTCGTGCCGGTGCCGGAACCCCGTTGTTCGAGGTGTCCTTCGGCGCGGTGCCGGATGCGATCGTCGAGTGGGTGGAGGCCGAGTTCCCGACGGGTGCGGCCGGCAACGCAGCCTCGGGGGTCCTGGGAATCCCGCTCTTCGGCATCGACGTCTCGATGTACCGGCACGGCGGTGCGCTGCACGTGACGATGTCCTGCACCGACGCGGTCGCGACCGCGGACCGTCTGGAAGCGCTGTGCGACCTCGTCGTCGACACCCTGAGACGCGGCGTGCTCTCGCCCGACGAGCCGGTCCTCTCGCTGATGAGCCCGGCGAGCGAGGAGGCGGCGACGCCGGAGCTCGAACCGGAGACCTTCGACACGCTCTTCACGTCGTACGCCGACGCATCCCCGTCCGACGTCGCGATCGTCGATTCCCGCTACCGCGTACCGGGTTTCGGGACCGAGATCTCCGCCCACGACGTCGATCGACTGTCGACCCATCTGGCGCGCGTACTGATCGCGCGGGGTATCGGTGCGGGCGATGTGGTCGTCGAACTGCTCCCGAGATCGGTGTTCGGGATGATCGCGTCCGCCGCGATCGCCCGCGCGGGTGCGGCTTTCGTCAACATCGACCCCGCCGACCCGGCCGAACGCCGGAACCTCATCCTCGATCGGTGCCGACCGACGGTGGTGCTCGGGCTCGGCGGCATCGACACCGCGGGAACCGACGCGACGGGAATCGGTGTCGAGGTGCTCGCGCTCGACGAGTTGTTCGCCGAACTGCCCCCGGTGGTGCCGACCTTCGACGAGGCGGAGCGGGTGCGGGCGGTGACGCCGGACGACGTCGCCTACATCACCTTCACCTCCGGGACGACCGGTGTGCCGAAGGGGGTCGCGGTCACGCATCGTGGCCTGGCCGGGTGGGCCCGCGACACCGTCGGACGGCTGGGGCTGACCTCCGCCGACCGTGTGTTGCACACGTACGCAACCGGTTTCGACGCGCACCTGATGGGAGTCCTGCCGCCGCGCATCGCCGGCGCGACGGCGATCATGTGTCCGCCGGATGTCGTCGCCGCCGACGAACTCGCCGACCTCGTCCACGACGCCGGGGTGACCGTTCTCCTCACCACCCCGTCGGTGCTGGCCACCCTGCGCCCCGGCGACCTGCCGCACGTCCGGCACGTCGCCGTGGGCGGCGAACCGCTCGGCGCGGGACTCATCCGTGACTGGACCCGCACCGCAACCCTCAGCAACGAATACGGTCCGACCGAGGCGACCGTCGCGGTGAGCAGTGCGCGCTACACCGATTCCGTGTCGGGTGCCGTCCACATCGGCCGCCCGCTCGACGGTGTGACCATGGCTGTGCTAGACCCGATGCTGCGTCCTGTTCCGGACCACACCGTGGGTGAGCTGTACCTCTCCGGAAACTGCCTGGCACGTGGGTATCTCGACGACCCGCGCACGACCGCGGTCGCCTTCGTCGCCGGTCCGCACGGCAAGCGCATGTACCGCACCGGAGATCTGGTCCATCGGCGAGCTGACGGCACCTTCGTGATCCACGGCCGGACCGACGACCAGGTCAAGATCCGTGGCGTGCGCCTCGAACCGGCCGAGATCGATGCGGCGCTGTCCCGGCTGCCCGGCATCGCAACCTCGGTGACCGCGGCCCGCGTCACCGCAGCGGGCGAGAAGGTCCTGGTCTCCTGGGTGATCGGCGAGCCCGATACCGGGAACCACACCGACGATCTGGCATCGCAGCTGGCACATGTGCTGCCGCGCACCATGATCCCCAGTACGTTCATCGAGGTCGACGAACTGCCGATCGGCCGCAACGGCAAGATCGACACGGCGTCCCTGCCCGCACCGGACTTCGGCGCGACCGGTGTCCGTGGTTCGGCCGCGGTCGGTCGCGCACCGGCGGGGGAGACGGAACTGCTCATCGCGTCGGTGTGGGCGGAGATCCTCGGCCGCCCCGTCGAGAGCTTCGACGCCGATTCGGATTTCTTCGCCGACGGCGGCACCTCGCTGTCGGCCACGCAGGTCACCTCCAGGCTTTCCGCGTCCACCGGGGCCGACGTCGCGGCCCGTCTGCTGTTCGAGTCGCGGACGCTCGGCGAACTGGCTCGCCGCATCGACGACCTGATCTCACCGACCTCCGAACCCGTTGCGGCACTGTCGCCGGCGCCGGCGCCGGCGCGACTCCCTGTTCCCGATCCGTTGCCACTGGCATACCCGCAGCGGCGCATGTGGATTCACCATCATTTCGACCCGACCTCGACCGCCTACCACGTGCCCGTGGTGATGCGGATCCGCGGTCGCGTCGATCTCGCCCGGCTTCGCAAGGCCGTCGACGAGGTCGTGGGCGCGCACGCGGTGCTCCGCACGGTGTACCCGGATTCGCCGGCCGGACCGGTCCAACGGCTGATCGAACACCGCAGCCCGGTGCTGGCCCACCGCCGCGTCGAGGTCGGCGACGAGAACGTCGAGACCGCGCTGCGGCGGGAGGTCACAGAGTACCTGCGAGCGCCGTTCGACCTCGAGAACGAGCCCGGATTCCGCGCGGCGGTCTTCGAGGTGGACACCTCAGACGCCCCCACCCACGATCCCGACCTCTACCTCGCGGCGGTGCTCCATCACATCGCCATCGACGGCTGGTCCATCCGCGTGCTGCTGGCCGACCTGATGCGGGCCTACGACGGCGAGCGATTGGCGGTGGCAGCCGACGAGGCGTTCACGTACGCCGACTTCACCCAGTGGCAGATCGCACGTCTCGGTGACGCCGCCGACCGGAACAGCGTCGTCGCCCACCAGATCCGTTACTGGACGGCGACTCTCGCCGATGCCCCGCAACCGGTCCGGTTGCCCGGCCATCGCGACTCCGATGCGGTGGGCGTCACCGGTCGGATCGGTGCCTCCGTGCCGGCCCTCGCGATCCATCAGACCGCCAAGGCGTTGTCTGCCACGGTCTTCCAGGTCGCGCACGCCGCTCTCTCGGCGACCCTCGGTCAGCTGACGGGGCAGTGGGATGTCCTGGTCGGCGTGCCGGTACACGGACGCTCCGCCCCCGAATGGGAGTCGGTGGTGGGCATGTTCGTCAACACCGTCGCGTTGCGCACCCGACTCCGGCCGGACACACCGGTTCGTGAGGCCGTGCAGCAGGTCCGCGACGTCGCACTGGCAGCGCTGGCCCACGGCGACGTCCCCTACGAAGACGTCGTGCGGGCGGTCCGGCCTGCGGCCCGCCACGGCGGCGATCCGCTGATCTCGGTGTTGCTCGTCAGTCAGGAGGTCGTGCCCCAGGCGTCGGGCGAGGTGGCCCTGGCCGGTGCGGTGGCCTCCCTGGTCACCGAGGCGACCTCGACCGTCGACGCGAAGTACGACATCGAGGTGGTCCTCGCCGAGAGCGACGACGAACTGCACGTCACCCTGGTGCATTCCGGCCGGATCCCGGACGGTGTGGCGCAGGAGCTGCTCGACGATTACACGACCCTGTTGTGCGATCTGCCCGCTGTGGGGGAACCGTTCCCGCTCGTCGCCTCGACATCAGTTGCGCCCGTGGCCGGGACCCCCGGACGCGACACCGACGAATCACATTCGAAAACAGGAGAACCCGCCGATCCCGAACTCGTCTCGCAGGTCGGGGCGATCATGGCCGAGGTGCTCGAGGTCCCGGAGAACGCGGTCGCGCAATCCGCCGACTTCTTCGCTCTCGGCGGTACCTCGCTGTCCGCCACCAGGGTGACCTCGGCCCTGGGGCGTCACCTCGGCATCCGGGTGCCCACGCGGGTCCTGTTCGAGCACCCGACACCCGCTGCGCTCGCCGTCGCGGTGTCCCGGATGGCCGTCGACGTTGCGCATGACCCTGTCGACGTACCGGATCACACCGTCCACCTTCCGGACGACCGGTTCACGGAGATCCCACTCGCACCGACGCAACGCCGCATGTGGGTGGGCGCGCAGATGTTGGGCCAGGTCCCGATCTACTCGGTTCCCGTCGTCGTCGGTGTCCCGCCCGGACTCACGACGGCCGAGGTGATCGCCGCACTGGACGCCCTCGTCGACCGGCACACCGCGCTGCGCACCCGCTACCTGGCCACGCCCGACGGTCCGCGGCAGCGAGTCGTCGACGGATGGCGGCCGCCGGTACGGCACCTCGACTCGACCGCGCTCACCGGCACGGCCATCGCCGATGAGTTCTCCACTCCCTTCGATCTCGCCGGGGAACCACCCGTGCGAAGCTGGCTGCTGACGGAGAACGGCGTCGACACCGCCCCGGTCGCGGCGGTCCTCGTCGCCCACCACATCGCGATGGACGGCGAATCCGCAGCCATCGTCGAACGGGAACTCGCCGCACTCCTGGCCGGCGAGTCCCTGGCCCGGGAACCGGTCGGCTTCGACGTCCTCGCGCGCCGGATGGTCGCCGAGGAGCAGAGCTCACGCGCCGAACTGCACGACTACTGGCGGCAGGCCCTCGATGGTTACCGCGGGGAACTCGACCTCGCCGACCACCGTCCGCCCGACCGCGATCTCCGTACCTCGGTGATCGAGTTCCCGATCGACGAGGCCGTCGCCCGGTCCATCTCGACGGCCGCCCGCCGCGCACAGGCCAGCGACTTCCATCTCCTGCACGCCGCGACCGCACTAGCCCTCGCGGCGCAGGCGGGCGTCGACGACATCGCCGTGGCGACCCCGGCCTCGATGCGCCGCGACGCGGACAGTGCGGGCACGGTCGGCATGCTGATCTCGACGGTGGTCCTGCGTACGCGACTGACCGCCGGGATGACGGTCGGCGGCCTCATCGAGACCGTCCGCGACACGGACCTCGCCGCTCTCGACCACGCGGCGATCGCCTTCGACGACGTCGTCGCACTCGTCGATCCGCCGCGCATCCCCGGACGTCACCCGCTCGTCCAGGTCGCCTTCTCGGTGGTCGACTCCACCGGCGTCGCGCCAGGTCCCGTCACCGCGGACGCACCGCGTACCGCGATGGATTCGCACAGCGAGTTCGACGTGCACATCGTCGCGGTCCGGTCCGAGGGCAACTGGCGGCTGCAGCTCCATCACGCGCGGGATCTGTTCGACGAGAGCGTGATCCGCGGACTGGGTGAGCGTCTGGTGGCGGCCGTCGCCGCGGTGACCGGCGACCCCGCACGTCGGATCGCCGCCGTCGAACCCCTCACCGCGGCCGAACGCGAATTCCTCAGCGGCCGTGCGCATGCCGCCGTGCCGACCGGGACCGAACCACTGCTCGCCGACCTGTTCACCGGGACGGTGGCCACGCACGGCGATCGGCCGGCGATCACCGACGGCACGCGATCCCTCACCTACCGCGAACTCGACGCCTGGGTGTCGGAGACGGCGCGTGCCCTTCGTGCGCGCGGCCTCGACGCGGGCGACGCGGTTGCGGTGGTCGTCCCACGCTCCATCGAATCGGTGGTCGCCATCTGGGCGGTGAGCCGCATCGGCGGGGTGTGCGTCCCCGTCGACGTCACCTACCCGGCGGCGCGCATCGAGCACGTGGTCGCCGGAGCACGGGCGACGGCGATCGGTCCGGAGGACATCCCCACGCAACCGGTCGAACCCGTCGCCTCGGAGCCGGTTGCACGTGTCTCACCGGACTCCCTGGCGTATGTCATCACGACATCGGGCACCACGGGCACCCCCAACATCGTCGGCGTCACCCATCGCGGCGTGCATCGTGTCGCCGGGCTCGGCGACGTGGAATCCGGCGACCGGGTGGGGATGGCGATCAGCCCTGGATTCGACGCGACGTTCCACGACCTGCTGCTGCCGCTGGCGTCGGGTGCGACGCTCGTGGTCGTCCCGCCCGAGATCGTCGGGGGAAGCGACCTCGCCGACTTCCTCGACCGCACCCGGGTCAGCGTGTTCACCGCGACCCCGTCGGTGATGCGGACGATGCGACCGCAGTCGATCACCTCGTTGCGACTGGTCTACATCGGCGGCGAGGCACTGCCGGCCGACCTCGCGACGGCATGGTCGGAGCGGACGCAGGTCCGCAACATCTACGGCCCGACCGAGACGACGGTGACGGTGTCCACCAGCGCCTACCGTCCGGGCGAGCCGGTACGACTGGGGCATCCGCGGCCCGGGATCGGCGCCGAGGTCCTCGACACCCGACTCCGCCACGTCCCACTCGGCGTGGTGGGCGAGCTCTACGTCAGCGGAACCGGCGTCGCCCGTGGCTATCTCGGCGACCGGGCGCTGACCGCCGCGACCTTCGTCGCCGGGAACGACGGTCGTCGGCGCTACCGGACCGGCGACCTCGTGCGCTGGGATCGCGAGTCCGGCGAGCTGATCTACGTGGGTCGCGCGGACCGCCAGATGAAGATCCGCGGCCAGCGCGTCGAACCCGCCGAGATCGACGCCGTCCTGGTGGGCGCCGGGGCCGACCGATCGGTGACCGTGTTGCGGCCCGGGCCGGCCGGGCCGGCACTCGTCTCCTACGTGGTCTCGCCGGTGTCCGTCGACCACCTCGCCGACGTTTGCCGCGCCCAGCTGCCGCGGCACATGGTGCCCGCCCGGATCGTCGAACTGGCCGAACTGCCGCTGAGTGGCGCGGGCAAGATCGACCAGCGACGACTCCCCGAGCCGACCTGGTCGGAATCGACCCGAGAACCCGAGACCCGCACGGAGACAACCGTTCGCGACGCCTTCCGGACGGTCCTCGGCGAACAGGGCGTCGGCATGGACGACGACTTCTTCGCACTGGGTGGCAACTCCCTGGCCCTGGTACAGCTGCGCGACGAACTCACCCGACGCACCTCCGTCACCGTGGACGTCGCAGACCTCTTCACCCACCGCACGCCGGCCGAGTTGGCCCGCGTCGTCGACGCCGCGTCCACGGGGGAGGGTACCGGCGTCGACCACCGCGTCGTGCCGCTCTCGCGCCCGGATCTCCCTGAATCCGATGCCCCTGAACTCGATGTCCCGGAATCCGGCGTCCCGACGATCTGGTGCGTGCACACCGCCACCGGAATTGTCGAACCGTTCCGCGCCTTCGGCAGGTCGCTGGATTCGGCCGTCGCCTACGGTCTCCAGCTGCCCGAACTGGTCGTGGCCGACCGTGACATGCCCGCGAGCCTCGCCGAGATCGCGGCCATCCACGTCGCGGCGGTCCGCAGGCGTCAGCCGTCCGGGCCCTACCACCTCGTCGGCTGGTCGCTGGGCGGCGTCATCGCGCATGAGATGAGCCGTCAGCTGGTCGACGTCGGGGAGCAGGTCGGCGTGCTGATGGTGCTCGACTCCCGGCCGCCCGGCGACCTGGACGAGGAGGCCGACAAGGAGCTGCTCGGCGAGGATCACCCGCTCCGGGCCGCGGCCGAACGCCACGACCCGCAGGCGCTACGACGATTCGAGGATCGTTCCCGGACCCTCGCCGCCGCGGTGCGGTCCTATGAGCTGGGTCCGGCGCCCGTGGGTAAGGTCATCTACGTTGC
Organism: Gordonia sp. CNJ-863; assembly: GCF_001942325.1. Taxonomy (NCBI): domain Bacteria; kingdom Bacillati; phylum Actinomycetota; class Actinomycetes; order Mycobacteriales; family Gordoniaceae; genus Gordonia; species Gordonia sp. CNJ-863. The sequence continues at coordinate 9,294 of NZ_MKKG01000008.1, read as the reverse complement.
CGCCGAGGACAATCCGGACGTCGACAGCTGGGCACGGGCCGTCCGGCACGATGCCGGAACCGGGGCTCCGGCGGTGGAAGTGATCTCCGCCGGAGTCGCACACGCGCAGATGGGCGACCCCGACGTGATGCGTCGGCTGGCCAGGAGAATCGAGGAGGAATGGTGACCGGATCCGACCGGGACGCGACGTCGACGGGATTGTCGATCCTGTTCGTCTGCACGGGCAACATCTGCCGTTCGCCGATCGGCGAACGCGTGCTGACGGGGCTGGCCGACCGAATGCGCGCCGACGGAACAGATCTCGCCGTCACCTCGAGCAGTGCCGGTACCGGCGCGCTGAACGGTCAGCCGATCCACCCGCACTCCGCCGCGGTTCTCGCCGAACACGGTTACGACGCATCGGGTTTCGAGGCTCGATATCTGCGTCCGCCGATGCTGACGCAGGCCGACGTCGTGTTGTGCATGAGTCGCGAGCACCGTGCGGCCGCCCAGCAGATGGCGCCCGCGCGCTGGAAGCGCGTGTTCACCCTCACCGAGTTCGCCGCCCTAGCGGAGACCGGCACCCCGGACCAGAACGGCACCCTCGCCGCGATCATGGGCGGGCGGGGACGCATCGATCCCAACTCGTCGCTCCTCGACATCGTCGACCCGATGGGCCGTCCGCGTGAGGACTTCGACCGGGTGTTCGCCGAGGTCGAACCGAAGGTCGAGACCGTCGCCAACTGGCTGGCGGCACAACACATCACCGAGACGACAGGGGAGACCCGATGATCCGCCGCATCGTCGCAAACCGGGCGGTACAGATCCTGGCTCTGATCGTGCTGCTCGTCGCCGCGGTCGTCGCCTGGCTCGCGTACTCGGCACTGAAGGTGAAGGGTGACCTGGAATCGGTGCGCTCCGATGCCTCCCGGGCCCGGACCCTCATGCTCGACGGCGATCAGGCCGGCGCCTCGCAGGCCGCCGCCGCGGCCGCCGACAGCGCCCAGGCCGCCTCCGACAGGTCCCACGGCATCGTGTGGTCGGCGGTGGCCGCGCTCCCGGGAATCGGATCGCCGCTGAAGTCGGTGCAGCAGATGAGCGACGCCGTCGAGGCGCTGTCCGCCGACGTACTCCTCCCGGCCGCGGATCTCGCGGGCGTGCTGAACCCGGATCAGCTCCGGACCGGGAACACGGTGAACCTCAAACTGTTACGCGAGGCGCAACCCGAGCTCGCCAAGGTCGCCGAACGCTCGACCGAGGTGGCCGATGAGGTCGCGTCGATCACTCCGAGCTGGCTCGGCGTCGTCGCCGATGCGAGAACCCAACTCGCCGAACAGGTCGATGCGGCCGAGTCCACCCTGGTCGCGACCGACATCGCCGCCCAGCTCATCCCGCCGATGCTGGGTTCGGAGGGGCCGCGCAACTACTTCATGGCCTTCCAGACGCCGTCGGAATCCCGCGGAACCGGCGGACTCGTCGGCGGCTTCGGGTTGCTCAACGCGACGGGTGGACGGGTGACGGTTCCCGAGCTCGGCGCCAACTCCGAGTTCCGCGACCCGACGACACCGAAGATCGACCTGGGGCCCGAGTACGACGCGATCTACTCGTACTACAAGCCCTACACCGACTTCCGCAACGGGAACCTCAGCGCACACTTCCCCGACGCCGCGAAGATCTGGCTGGCCAACTGGCAGGCCCAGACCGGCCAGAAGCTCGACGGTGCCATCGCGCTCGACCCGATCGCGCTGAAGTACATACTCGACGTCGTCGGACCGGTGGCGTTACCCGGCGGCGAGAAGATCACCGCCGACAACGTCGTACCGATCACGCTGTCGACCTCGTACCAACGGTTCGCCGACGACAACGGGGCCCGAAAGGCGTACCTGCAGTCCATCTCCCAGGCCGTCGTCAAGAAACTGATCGACTCGGGTGGCAGCACCCGCGACCTGCTCGAGGCTCTCGGACGCGGCGTCCACGAGCGCCGGATCATGGTCTACAGCACCACGCCGGCCGAACAGGAGATCCTCGAGACCACCAAGCTCGGTCACCAGATCTCCGACACCGACTCGCCGTATCTGCAGGTGGCGATCGGCAACGCGTCGGGCAGCAAGCTCGACTACTACCTGCGCCGCGAGATCGACTACACCTCAGGCGATTGCCGCGGCGACACCCGCGAGAGCACGATCAAGGTCACCCTGACCAACACCCTCGACGAGACCACCGGGCTCACCGACTACGTCGCCGGTGGCCTCGGCACCGAACTGTCGGTGGACAAGGGCACCAACCTCGCCAACGTGGAGTTCCTCGCCACCAAGGGGGCGGTGCTCAAGGAAATGACCCTGGGAGACGCGGGCGCCTTCTACGTCGAACAGACCCTGCACGGGCGGCCGTACTACTCGACCCGCGTCGGCATCGCGCCGGGACAGAGCGCCACGATCACGCTGAAGATCGACGAGCCGACCGCCGCGGCGGGCGAGGCCGAGGTCCCGGTGCAGCCGCTGGTCGACGACCCGACCGTCACCGTCGACGTGCCCGCCTGCGGGCCGCGTCAGTAGTAGTACGGGTAGTCGTCCCAGCGCGGATCGCGCTTCTCCAGGAACGCATCCCGGCCTTCGACGGCCTCGTCGGTCATGTAGGCCAGGCGGGTGGCCTCACCGGCGAACACCTGCTGACCCATGAGGCCGTCGTCGGTGAGATTGAACGCGAACTTCAGCATGCGTTGCGCGGTGGGCGATTTGCCGTTGATCTTGCGGGCCCACTCGATGGCGGTGTTCTCCAGCTCGGCGTGCGGGGCGACGCGGTTGACTGCTCCCATGCGGTGCATGGTCTCCGCGTCGTAGGCCTCGCCGAGGAAGAAGATCTCGCGGGCGAACTTCTGGCCGACCTGCTTGGCGAGGTAGGCGCTGCCGTAACCGGCGTCGAACGAGCCCACGTCGGCGTCGGTCTGCTTGAACCGGGCGTGCTCGGCGGAGGCCAGGGTCAGGTCGCACACCACGTGTAGTGAGTGGCCGCCGCCGGCCGCCCATCCGTTGACCACCGCGATGACCACCTTGGGCATGGTGCGGATGAGTCGCTGGACCTCGAGGATGTGGAGTCGTCCGCCCTCGACCTTCACCCGGGCCTCGTCGACGGAGTCGGCGCCCGCGGCCACGACGTCGGTGTCGTGGCTGGTCGCGTACTGGTACCCGGAACGGCCGCGGATGCGCTGGTCGCCGCCGCTGCAGAAGGCCCACCCGCCGTCCTTGGGGCTCGGGCCGTTGCCGGTCAGCAGAATCGTTCCGACGTCGGGGGAGCGGCGGGCGTGGTCGAGCACGCGGTAGAGCTCGTCGACGGTGTGCGGGCGGAAGGCGTTGCGGACCTCCGGACGGTCGAAGGCCACTCGCACGATGCCGTTCTCGCGACCCTCGGCCGCATGCCGGTGGTAGGTGACGTCGGTGAGGTCGGTGAACCCGGGCACCTGGGTCCACTGGGCCGGGTCGAACGGCTGGTCGGCGGTCTTGGTGTCGTCGGTCGCGCTCATGCGCTCAGAGTAGTGATCGCAGACGATCGCGCTCACGGCGGTCCGCCGGGCGCACGGGTGCCGAGGTGGGTCAAATGTCCTGAGGAGTATCCCTTCCGCTTGCACCGTATATGATGCGCGTTTTCAGCAAATTCCCAGTTCGCAATGCTTACATGTACCCATGAACACCTGGGGGTGGATTGTCGTCGGTGTGGTCGGCTGGTGCGTACTGGCCGCCGTCGTCGCCGTGATCGTGGGGCGGGCGGTACGGCTCCGGGACGAAAAGGAGCGTGGGCCGCGTGGCGTTCCCGACTTCGTCCCAGGCACGTCTCACGGACTCGTCCGCCACGGTGGGTGCGTCGACCTCGACTCGCATCGACGCTCCGACCGGAACCGTCCGAGCGACGACGGCTAGCACCAGTCCGTCCCCCGAATCGGTCTTCTTATACGGTTGACCGGTGAGTGAAGCGAACGACCGTGCTGTAGAAACCGTCGAGGAAGACCCGCACGAGGGTGGTTTCCGGCCGCATGCGGCCATCACCACCGAGCGCGGCGGCCCGCGGTACGGCGAGTTCAGCGAGCAGGTTCGCCTGCTGATGGACAATGCGCGCTACGCCTGCCCCGACGACGAGCTCGTCGACGAACTCATCGAGCACCTCACCGCCGTCAATGAACGCCTCGCCAAGGTCCGCATCGACGAGTGGCATTCGCCCGCGGGCACCCGCATCGACCTGCCGTCCCGCGGCAACATCACGCTCCCGCCCTATGAGGTCGTCGAGGCCGCCGAGGACGGTGTCGTCGCCGACCTGGTCTTCCGCGACTTCCACCTCGGCGGTAACGCCGCCGCGCACGGCGGGCACGTCGCCGTCGCCTTCGACGACATCGGTGGCTTCGCCTCGGCCGTGGCGATCCAGCACGTCAGCCGCACCGCCTACCTGAACGTGCAGTACCGCTCGATCACCCCGCTGAACACGACGCTGCGCGTGCGCGCCTGGGCGGACAAGATCGAGGGCCGCAAGGTCTTCATCAAGGGCACCATGCACGACGGTGACCGGTTGTGCGCCGAGATGGACGCCCTGTTCATCAAGCTCAATCCCGGCCAGGCCTAGTCAGGCGGTCGGACCCGGCCCGTCAGGCGGGCAGTCGGGTCAGCCGTGGAGCCGGCGGCTGCGCACGGTCGGCGAGGCCGATCGCGACACCCGCAGCGCGATGGTGACCGCCTCGTCGTCGGCGACCGGGCACAGCTCGTCCATCTCGCGACGCAGACCGGCGAGAGCGTCGCCGTGGTTGCTCGACAGCGAGCGAGCCGTCGCGTCGTCGAGCGCATACAGGAACGCGGGCGTCATGGGGTGTACGGCGTAACCGAGTTGTTCGGCGGCGACCCACAGCTGCTCGGCGACGAGACCGGCCCGTAGGTAGTCCGCCGGTGTCCGTCCCCGCTGGACCAGGAGCAGGATTCCCGAGGCCGAGGTGACCCGTGCCGCCGCGTCGGCGCCCAAAGCGGCACCACCGCCCCACTCGTCGAGCAGCGCCATCACGTCGCCGCGGCGGAGCACGTCGAGCATCCCGGCCATCGCCGGCGGCAGGTCGAGGGAGGCGATGTCGATCCCGGCGCCGTCCGCGGGGTCGGCGGTGAGTTCGGCGAACATCTCGCGGTGTAGCTCGGGGGTCAGGAAGCGCACCCGGTCGGAACGATCGGAGATCGAGGCGAAGGTCGTGATCCGCGCACGGTCGGCGAGCGGCACGAGCCGGGTGATCTCGGTGTCGGCCACATCGGCGAGACGGATCAGATCGTCGTCGCCGAGCGGTGAACCGTCCCCGGGTCCACGCCGGGTGCTCCGCGCCAGCAGGGTACGGAGTTCGCGTTCGTGTTCGGGGGCCTGCACGCCCGCACCGAGGCCCTTGAGTCGCACCCGTCCGAGGATCGTCCGATCGTCCGCGACTACCTCGACGTCGTCCAGCACGCCCCGGCTGGCCGCGGCGACGCGGGCGTTGTGCAGGGCGGCACCCACCGCGACCGCCGAGGCTCGGTGCTCGATGTCGAGCGTCGAGGTGCGAGATCGGTCCAGGGCGATGGTCACGGAGTCGTCGTCGGCGGTGATCCGCCACGGCTGCTGGTTGCCCGCCGACGGGGCACGGGTCGCTGCGTGCGTGATGAGCTCGAGGTCGGACATCTGCTCGACCGGGATCTCACGGCATGCCGACTCGCCGGTCGCGCCGGCGTCGTCGAGAGCGCGGTGGAGGGGATCGGAGAGACCGTCGAGCCAGGTGTCGCGGTCGAAGCGCACCCGTCCCGACGGCAGCGGCCTGCCCTGGACGAGCCGTCGTACCGCGGCGGCGACCGTCGCGCCACCGAGGAGGACGTCGCCGGCCAGCTGGGGCCAGGCCGTGACCGAGTGCCCGAGTTCGATCGCCGATGCGGCCATCGGTGCGGTGACCCGCGCCGGCTCGAGCACCTTGACGGCCAGCGGCGTCAGATGCGCACGGTCCAGACCCACCAGGTCCTCGACGCGGAGATCGCCCGCGAGGCCGTGGAACAGCGGGCGGTCCGGCTCGAGGTCGAAACGCTCCACGTCCAGGGTTCCGCCGTCACTCGTCTCCATCAGCACCGGAATGCCCAGTTCGCGGCAACGTTGCCGGACCAGCACCTTCACATCGAAGGAATCACATTCTTCGACAACGAGGTCGAGGCCGTCGACGAATTCGTCGATGTTCTCCGATGTTATGCCGTCCGGGAACACCGAGGTCGTCAGATAGGGATCGATTTCGGAAATCCTGCGAGAAGCGACCACGGCTTTGTTCGTGTCGATATCCAGCAATGTCGCCGGAATTCGATTCATATTGGTCAGTTCGAGGTCGTCGAAATCGGCCAGGCGCAATTCGCCGGCCAGTCCCTCGAGCGTCAGGGTCAAGGCGATGGCGTGACCCACGCTCAATCCGACGACACCGATGCGCAGTTTCGCCGCGGCATCGAGATCCGCGGCGGTCAGCTTATGCCGGTTGCGGTCCAGTCGAAGGCGACGGAAAGACAGTGGACCGGGGATTTTCACCAGCGATTTCCGCCAGGGAAAGTACGCGAAACGAGGGTTCTCGGTCCGGAGCGCGGGGTCGACCGGAGGGAGGATCTCGTCGAGTGCTCGGGCGGTCTCCGCGGTCATGTCGGCCACGTCGATCGAGTCGTCGTGGACCAGAGAATCGGGGACTTCGGACTCGGAGTAGAGGACGGCGGCGGTGTCCGGCACAGAGGGCATACCTCATCGTGGCTTACTCGACGACGCGTCGCCAACCGGACCGATAGGCGCCGAATCCGGAGGAAAACGTGCTCGTGAGCCTGCATAAAAACGCTCTTGTGGCAACATAACACGCGGGGTCAGGGGAGATCTCGCAATGAATTCCTCCTTTTCGAAAGGCGCAATCCTGCGATGAAAACGATGAAAACTGCCGGTGAGGCGAGGCGAACGGGCGTTCTGCATGCCACCGCCCGAGAGGTGGGGTCGGAGTACACGGTCATCGCGGCCGCGCCCGGCCGTGAGAGGGCGTTGTGGGATCGGTACCTGAACGGGGCGGCCGCATCGTACGAACGGCACGGCTGTGCGGCCGCGCTCGACTACGACGAGGTCTCGACGGGCGCGGGAACGGCACTGTTCTTCGCGGTCCTCGACGACGCCGACCAGGTCCGGGGCGGTCTGCGCGTCCAACCGCGGTTCAGCGCGGCGGCCCAGTCGCATGCGCTCGTCGAGTGGGCCGGACAGCCCGGTCAGGTGCAGCTGGTGAACGCGATCGAGTCGCGACTGGCCGGCGGGATCGTCGAGGTCAAGACGGCCTGGGTGGACGAGAGCTCGCCGATCGCGCGGTCGGTGGCGGGCCAGCTCTCGCGGCTGGGTCTGGTGATCATGGAGATGTCGGGCACCGACCACATGATGGCGACCGCGGCCGACCATGTGCTGCGGCGCTGGCAGTCGGGCGGTGGGCGCGTCGACGAATCCGTGCCGCCGACCCCCTTCCCCGACGAGCGGTATCGCACGCGCCTGATGTGGTGGGACCGTGCACGCATCCGCGAGCACACCTCTCCCGAGACATGGCGTCGAATGCGGATGGAAGCCGACATCCTGCAGACCCCGGGGGCGCCTCAGCTCCTGCCCGGACGTGTCTCCATCTCGACCAAGTCCGCCGGCCGCTGGTAGAAGACCTCGTACAGGCTCGCCGACGGCGGCGAGGCCGGCGGATCCTCGGCGGCGTGGGAGCTCAACGTGCCGTCGTTCCACACGATCGGATCGATCGTGTCGATGACCGTGGTGTCGCGGCCGCTCTCCTTCGCCCGGTAGACGCATTCGTCGGCGCGACCCAGCAGGTTGCCGATGACGTCGTCGGTCGAGTGGGCACTTCCGTTTCGTGAGGACATCAGCGGTGCGCAGACACCACCGACGCTGACCGTCACCGGTGCGGTCGCGGCGACGGCGGCGCGGAGGCGCTCGGCGCAGCGCCAGAGTTCTTCCTGGTCACGGACGACGTGGAAGAGGAGGAACTCCTCGCCCCCGTAGCGGCACACCTCGGAACCGACCGGTGCGTGCTCGCGGATGGCCGCCGCGGCGGAGAGCAGGACGCCGTCGCCGGCGAGGTGCCCGTATTCGTCGTTGATCCGCTTGAAGTGGTCGACGTCGAGCAACAGGATGCCGATCCATCCCGTCGAGGACCGGGCGGCCGACAGCAACTGCGATGCCCGGATGAGAAATCCGCGACGGTTGAGCAGGCCGGTCAACGGGTCGATGCCGCAGAGTCGGGTCTGCTGGTCGAGAACGGCCTCCATCGATTTCCGGAGCGCCACCACGAGGAACACCGGAACGACGATGACCCCGAACATCGCGCCGAAGCTGATCAGGAAGGTGGGAACGGTGTGCGCGAGGGTCGCGAGGACGACCGCGGTGCACGCGCTGGCCAACGCCAGATGAGACAGGATGAGCCGAGGCGAGGCGGTGATCGCGCCGATCGCCGGGATGACGGCCACGATGGCCAGCACCAGGGCCGCGGTCAGGGGATCGGCGAGGATCAGCGACGTGCCGCCGATGCCGGCGATTCCGAGACCGCCGAGGACCGCGAACTGCGGGTCGGTCAGCCGGCGACGCAGAGCGGTGACGGCGAAGATCAGGCGATGAACGTCCAGATGGCCATCAGGAGAACCATCTTGCCGGGCTTGATGGTGTGGGGTGCGAGCAGAGCGATGAGGGGCAGGGGCAATACGCCACCGGTGCTGATCAGCGTTGCCATGGAGCGCGCGTCGTAGCGCCGCATCACATTCCTGATCAAGGCCATACGCCGGGACCGCTTTCCGTCGCTTTGACCGCGCATGCGGTCACGGATACTCCGAACATGGGATTTGCGAAAACAAAATCGTAACCGGAACGAACGAATCCTTCAGTGGCATCGCACCCAGGAGTTGCGACTACCCTACCAGTCGTTTTCTAGCCTTTCTAATTGTTTGCTGAGATCTGAGGAAAAGAGAAAGTGTCGGCGCACACGTCGTCCGATACCGGGACCCCGGAATTCTACGGCCGGGCTGTCGCTCGCGCGTGCCGGCGTGATTGTCGACACCAATCGACGCGGTCGAATTCCTCCGACCGAATCCGCAGTTCTTCGACCGCGACCCGGCGCGGGTCGTGCGCTACAGAACCGCGGGGTCTGCGAGTAAAGTGGCTCTTCCTGATTCAGAGTGCGTCGAGGTGTTGTGCGAGGCCGCCGGAGTGGATGAGTGACCGCAAGATGTAGTGGTTGAGGTTGCGGAAGCCCAACGCGATCCCGCGGAGGTGTTCCAGGCGGCC